>JAIXUI010000067.1 GCA_027484125.1 Bacteroidota bacterium
AACACCAAAGAGTCAACATTGAAGTTGGCTGGAATATCATTTGACTCATCTTCAATTCTTACGCCTACAGTAGAAGTAGAATCAGGATTTACCAAGAATCTATTGAAGTTCTGAGGAATATTTGGATTGAGGTTGATGGCATAGCAAGTGTCAATTTGAACAATCATGCTTTCAAATTGCTCCAAATGAGCTGCTCGGTTCAACCGAATTGAATCGAAAGCTACAGGAATAGTAGCAGGCAATGGACGTCCTGAAGAAATCCAAGTTGCTGTAACATCTTGTAATTGAGTCACTCCATTTGTTTCAACTACTCTTGCAGCAGTAATCAAAATAGAATCACCTCTTAAACGGGTATCAAGGTCGTTGTTTAAGCCTGGGAAAGCAATGATTCCAGAATAAGGAGCATTGCCTTGCTGTAACACAACGGAAGAAAAGTCATTGGATTGCGCACTTGCTACGATGGTAGCACGAATGCCTAAGCCGGTTAAAGTTTTTCCTTCATAGATGGATGCTCCATCTTGAAATGGGGAATTCTGGATATCAGAAATTCTGGTGAGTCCGCCATTTACCACTTTGTAAATAGTGCGTACATTAAGCGAATCTTGGGTGTTATAGAAGGAACCTTCGTTGTCAACAGCACGGATGTAGTATTTAACGAAGCTTCCATTTGGTTGAGCCGGAATGGTAGCTGAGTACATATTATTAGCACCGGCAGTCATAGCAATTGCTGTAAAGTTCATATTGTTGATGCCTACTGCATAATATAAAGTAGCAGACGTAACAGTACCATCGTCAGAGATTTTCGCATTTACAGTTACACCTTGTGTGTCGTTAGGTACCATGGGGGTACTTGCGATAGAATCTACAAACGGTGGAATAGCGAGTACAGGGCCTAAGTCGTTGGTATCAAGCGGAATTAACATATATCGCACACCAATTGAGGCTCCAGTTAAGAAGTTGGTTTCAGTAATCACCCCTCTCACATAGGCAAATTTCTTTCCTTGCTGGACAAAAACAGGGGCGTTAGGGTTTGGAGGGGTATTGGCTGTAGAAGAAAGAAAAGGAGCACGGAAAAATGCAGAAGCGTCGCGAACTACAATTTCATTTCCGAGGGAATCTCTTAAGCTCCAGTTCACTCTACTACCATTTGAAAAAGTTGAAACATTAATGATAGTTGGACGTCGAAATTCAACATACATTCCCTCATAGGGTTCACCAGTTACAACTTGTGTTTTCTGAACCATAGATGCGGAAGCAGTGTCAAACTCAAGGCGAGAAAAATCACTGATATTGACCACTTTAGGTGCAGGGGGAGCAACAATACCAAGCGCTTGAGTTGGACGAGGAATCAAATTCAATTGAGTTTCACCTGTCCAAGGAGCAGTATTTCCGACAAATTCGCCAACAACTCCCGTTACTTCCACCATGTTTCCAACTTGTACATTGTTGAAAAAATTGGTTGCATTTGAGTCAACGTTGGCAGCTTGAATGGCAATTCCTTTCCAAGATCCTGCGGTAGTATCTTGAATGTAAGTAATTCTGTGTGTTGTTCTTAATACCGAAAATCGCGGATCGAACATGACAACACCACGCACTCGAACGGTATCACCTAATCTAGGAGACAAGGTGCGGCCGAGTAAAAGGCTGTCCTGAGGTTTGAATTGAAGAGAATCAATAGACCTCAATGGATATTGGGCCATTGCTTCAGTGCTTAGAAGCAAGCCTAATCCGGCAAGCAGCGTAAAAATTTTTCTCATGCTTTTTAGAATGACGCGCAAAAGTACAGCTTTAATCACACTTTGATGGTGAACTTATGGTTAAATGAGCGCTATTTGCGTATTGATTGTTGGTATTCGTCCCACTTTAGCCGCAAGTAGATACCATCTCCAAAATATTTGAGGATTTCCATCATCTGCGGGGCCTCAATAAATCCAGGGACCACGGTCAACATTTGAAGTTTACTATCAAGAAAAACTACTGAGGGGTAAGACATTTTCCCACCTAATAAGCTAATAGCCAATTCATTGGATTTGTATTCCGGCTTGTAAACAAATGTTTTATCCCCTAAAAAAACCGTATCTCTTGATTCAGCATTGAATTTTACCGAATGGAAATTGGCGTTTAAGTAGTTGGAAACTTCTGGATCTGAAAAGGTTTTCTTGTCCATTACTTTACACCATCCGCACCAATCCGTGTACACATCTATCATAATCGGCCGGGGGGAGTCGGGTAGTTTTTGCACAGCTTCCACAAATGAAAGCCACTTCGTTGAACCATTGGGATTTTTGGAATTTTGATCTTTTTCTAATTGAGCAGTCGCCGATAAGGAAACCAGGAAAAAGAGCGCTAAAAGAGCAATGGATTTATTACTCTTAATATTTGAAATTAAAGTAGTTAATTGCATGTTCAACGAGGAGGAGATTATCATGAAGCCATCACTTGATTTTGTAAAACTGGTGTTAGAAAAGGTGAGTTTCGACAAGAATCTGTTTGTCAAGGAGTTGAAGAAATCTATTGAATGGTTAAGCCAACAAGAACAAAGCATCTTATACCGTTGGTGCCTTCAACAATTTGGAAGTAAGTATGGCTCTGACATCCAGGAAGTCTTTTTTGGCGGCGCTTAAACTTGAATTACACCTGGGTTAAACTTTTCTGAAATTGGGGCGTGATTAGCAGCCTCAATCCCTAAGGAAATGAATTTTCGCGTCTCGATTGGGTCAATGATCGCATCAACCCAAAGTCTTGCAGCCGCATATTCAGCTTTCATTTGAGCATTGTATCGGTCAGTTATGGTTTTCAATTGCTCTGCTTCTTCCTCCTGAGTAAGGACTTTGCCTTTGGCTTTCAAGCCACTTACTTGAATTTGTAGCAGGGTTTTAGCGGCTTGCTCACCGCCCATTACCGCCATTTTTGCATTGGGCCAAGCCACGATAAGTCTTGGATCATACGCTTTCCCACACATGGCATAGTTTCCTGCTCCATAAGAGTTTCCAGTAATAATGGTAAACTTTGGAACCAAAGAATTGGCCACCGCATTCACCATCTTCGCCCCATCTTTAATAATTCCGCCATGCTCCGATCTGGAACCTACCATAAAACCGGTAACATCCTGCAAAAAGACTAACGGTATTTTTTTCTGATTGCAGTTTAAAATAAATCTTGTGGCCTTATCTGCTGAATCTGAATAGATTACTCCACCAAATTGCATTTCACCTTTTGCGCTTTTTACAATTTTTCGCTGGTTTGCTACTAGGCCTACTGCCCAACCATCTACTCTACCATACCCGCAAATGATAGACTTCCCATACCCTGCTTTGTATTCCGTGAAACTATCAGCATCTAATAAGCAATCTAAAACATCGTAAGTGTTGTAGGGCTTAGAGCTATCCACTGGAATCAATCCATAAACATCAGAAAGTGTACGTTTTGGAGCTATAGGCTCAATTTTATTATATCCTGCTTGTTCAGGTGAGCCAATTTTAGAAACAATGTCTCTGATGGTTTTAAGGCAGGTTTGATCATCAGGCATTTTGTAGTCCGTAACGCCTGAGATTTCACAATGAGTGGTTGCTCCTCCTAAAGTTTCATTGTCGATGTCTTCACCAATAGCAGATTTAACTAAATACGAACCGGCGAGAAAAACAGAACCAGTTTTATCTACAATCATTGCTTCGTCAGACATGATAGGTAAATAGGCGCCTCCGGCAACACAACTCCCCATAATCGCGGCTATTTGCACAATGCCCATCGCCGACATTCTGGCATTGTTTCTGAAAATTCGACCGAAATGTTCTTTGTCAGGGAAGATTTCGTCTTGCATGGGAAGATAAACCCCAGCACTATCCACCAGGTAGATAATTGGGATTTTGTTTTCCATGGCTATCTCCTGAGCCCTAAGATTTTTCTTTCCAGTGATAGGAAACCATGCACCCGCTTTCACAGTGGCATCGTTGGCCACTATTACGCAGAGCCTTCCAGATACATGTCCCAATACAACCACAACCCCACCTGCCGGACAACCACCATGCTCCTGGTACATCTCCCAACCGGCAAATTCACCGACTTCAAACGCATAAGATCCTGAATCAAGTAAAAGATTTATACGCTCGCGGGCGGTGAGTTTTCCTTTATCGTGCAGTTTTGCAATAGCCTTTTCTCCACCTCCAAGGTGAATTTTCCCTTTTTTACTCTTTAAGCTTGAGACTAAAAGTTTGAAGTCGTCTTCGTTTCGGTTGAAATTTATATCCATGATTGCCAAATTCGTTTTGCAAAATAACTGAAAGCATTGGCTGTTCTAAACTAAAAAAATATACCTTTGTGCCGGGGTAAGTCTTGTACGACCAGCTCCCGATGAATCCCCCAGGGCAGGAATGCAGCAAGGGCGTTCGGTTGTAGCGGTGCGATATAAGTAGCTTACCCCTTTTTCATACTTCGAATAGTACGAAAACACATATGAAATTCTTCATCGACACAGCCAATCTCCAACACATTCGCGAAGCTCAGGATCTAGGAATCCTTGACGGCGTAACTACCAACCCTAGCCTGATGGCCAAAGAGGGCATCACCGGGCATGATAACATCTTAAAGCACTACCAAGCCATCTGCGAAATAGCTGATGGAGACGTTAGTGCGGAGGTTATTTCAACTGACTTTGAAGGCATGGTACGGGAAGGCGAGGCCCTCGCTGCACTTCATGAGAACATTGTGGTGAAAATCCCGATGATTAAAGATGGTATCAAGGCTTTGAAGCACTTTAGCTCTAAAGGAATCAAAACTAACTGTACTTTGATTTTTAACGCGGGTCAAGCGCTTATGGCAGCAAAAGCAGGCGCAACCTATGTTTCACCATTCATTGGAAGATTAGATGATATTAGTTTCGATGGAATGGACTTGATCGCACAGATTGTTCA
This sequence comes from Bacteroidota bacterium, assembly GCA_027484125.1. Taxonomy (GTDB): domain Bacteria; phylum Bacteroidota; class Bacteroidia; order UBA7662; family JAIXUI01; genus JAIXUI01. The sequence goes on from JAIXUI010000067.1 coordinate 4,911, forward strand.
TATCTATCAAAATTATGGCATCAAGACCCAAGTTTTGGCTGCGTCAGTACGCAACAATCTCCACATTGTAAAGTGTGCAGAAGCTGGTGCTGATGTGATTACTGCACCACTTTCAGCCATCACAGGTTTGTTGAAACATCCTTTAACCGATATCGGATTAGCTCAATTCCTTGCTGACCATGCCAAAGGAAATAGCTAATTGATACATATTTGATTTTGATTTAATCAGCGAAAAATTATTTTCGCAACCAATTACCGGAATGAGTCCGGCAATTGGTAAAAAGGGAGAACTGACGATGTATTGGACACTAGAATTAGCATCACATCTAGAAGATGCGCCATGGCCTG
>JAIXUI010000096.1 GCA_027484125.1 Bacteroidota bacterium
CACGCTTACGATTCAACAGCAGGCATCGCCCAACACCGAGTAATGCAAAAGTCCCAGTCAAGAATGCTTGTTCTGGGACTTTTAGTTAGTGGGACTTTCGCCTACTCGGATGAATGTTAGGTGAAGGCACAAGGAACTTTTTATCTCTCAGGTGTATTTCTGTTTCTGCAAGTAATTCGTCTAAGAAAGATTTAATTTCGTTTTTCATAATAAACAGATCTTGAATTGTAAAATTTCCACCAACCTGTGCAAATGTTTCGTTTCCGTGAGCTAAACTGTTTCTCTTATTTTTAACCTTTAACATTGGATTACATCCTCTTGTTATTTCAGGAAGTCCATATGTTTGAAAAATATCTTTAATTTTCCGAGCATCTAAATTACCAGATATATCATTGCTTTGAGTTTCTGCAATATATGCATCATAGTTGTAAATCAATTTAGACCCTAATTCATTATCTTTTATTGTTTTTGGTACAATTTCGATCACTTCATTTATTATCCCGTCAATTGTGTTTACGATGTATGCAATTTCTTTTTTCTCACTAACACTAAAAGATCTGTGTTTATATTTAATCCAAATCTGCTTTACTTCTGTTTTGTAATTAGAATAATTCAGATTTTCTCTATTGATTGTTCCAAAATACTCGTTGAGAACGGAACTAATTGTCCCTTCAATTAAATTGTATAAAAGAAGTATTGTATTTGACTTTTGAATTTTAATTAATTCAGATTCAATTTTAAAAGAATTCTCGTCTGTCAAAAATTGATCTATTAATATTTCTTGTGATTCAATTACAATTTTTTTTCCTTTAAGATGTGATAAATCACCAAGGTTAGTTGTATTATCAAGTATCAAAAGAAAATTCAAATACTTTTCAATTTGTGATACTCTTTCTTGATAATCGTAGATAACATCTATCATTAGCCTAAAATCCTATCTTTTACAAACTGAATTCTCGCCTTAAGTCTTACTGGTGTATTTGTTGAGCTTCCTGTTACATGGGAATTAAACTCATCAGAGTTAATCCAAGAACTTACATTACCGGGAGGATTAGAATTTACCCTTAGGGCTAATGTAGTTCCAACAGCTATAGCTTCAAACCTTACACGCGGTGTTGAAGTATGGTTTTTGGCTTTCAAAAAACCATTAGGATAGTTAGCTTTTACATACTTAAGCATTGAATTAAATTCACTTTCCATTCTTTTCTTGTCAAAACCATCATTCATCTTTTTATTAAATGCATCCAAGAATTCATTTACATATCCATTGTAGTCTGCTAAACTTTCAGAATAAGCAAAATATCTCAGTATAAGTTCTTGGGGTTCTCCTCTTTTCGTTGTTCTAGGCGTAAAACTAGTTAGTTCAATAAATAGAGGGTTTTGAGAGCATTCATATATAAAATCTGTAAACGGACCTTTAAAGCTTCCCTTCCTTTTCTCCATCGCTTCTAATAATACGCTTCCAGAATTTATTCTTTCAAATAGCATATATCTTGCATCTTCATCACTTTTTTCTGACAAAACAATCATTCTTAGACTAGTATTGTTAATTTTTCTTTGCCTACTTATAGGGAAATCACCAAATTTTAAATCATTACAATTAGTTAGGAATTCTAAATTTGATAACCGCAAATTATTGCTTAGAAAGTTCTGCAAAGTTCTAATGCGTTGCGATCCATCAACGACTTCCAATCTCCCGTCTGGATTTTCAGCGGTAAAAATGTAGGGAATAGGTAGCCCAAGCAGTAACGATTCGATAAACTTAGATTGGCGTTCATCTTCCCACACAAACGACCTTTGATAAGCAGGTATAAAAATTTCATTTTCATCTGTTGAGGCATTGTCGACATATTTTTTTACGATAATTTCAACAGGATACTCCTTGATATCATAGTCAACTGTTTGTTGTTTCTCTCGAATTTGATCTTCAATTTCTTTTTCTGATTTCATTTTTTATTTTTTATTGATATCTATTTGCTTTCACCTAACATCCCTGTTTACGCAACTCTTCCAAACTTGCGTATATATCCATTCTAACTTGCGTATATTTTTCTGGAGTTGCGTATATATCCGCCTTGGTTGAAGCTCCTAGGGTAATGGAGGAGGCGTTGGTAACTGCTTGCATCAGTTTGGGGTGTTTGAGGCTCTTGAGTGGTTTTATCTTGCTGCTTGCTCCGTTGTGCTAAGTTAGAAAATCTTATAATTCGAGGTGGTCTATGAGGCTTTTTATTTGTTCGAATCCTTGGGGGAGTGATGAGTGGCGGAGGCGTTTTGCAAGGGTCAATATGCCGGAATATCCTCCTAAAGAACACTCTCCCCGCCTCACACTCACGATTCAACAGCAGGCGTCGCCCAACACCGAGTAATGCAAAAGTCCCAGTCAAGAATGCTTGCTCTGGGGCTTTTTGTTAGTGGGCATTTCGCCTACTCGGGTGAATGTTATGGGCTGGGCTACTGTCTGGTCGGTGTGGATTCGTTGCAATCATCGTCATTCTGGTGAATAGGAATACCACTCAATAAGTTCTCTTAGTCGTTTAACTAAAATATGAACTGTCGTGCTTGGATTAGCGTCAATGGGTTGCTTACCTTTTTGTTCAGCTAAAATTTTTTCGGCTCGTTGAATTGCCTTTGCTTCACTTCCTAATTCAATAACGGCATCAATGACTTCTGTCTTGCCATGCTCATAAACAAATAGGTTGTGAGTTTCAAATGATTTTATGACCGTTTCTAAACTTGAATAAATGTCGGCTCGTGGAATTGGGTTAGCGGAACTTACGTCAGAGAAATGAAGCAATACCCACAATTCAAAAACTTCGTTGCTGTAAGCAACTTTTATTTTTTCTTCTTGTGCTATTTTGAATGCGTCAGTAAACCGAAGTGTGTTTGCAGGAACTTTTTCTGCGTCATCTTTATCAAATACTACCCAAACTTCATCAACACTTTTGTTTGCTTCTGCTGCCAATTTTTCTCTTTCAACAATTGCTTGCTCAACAACACCTTTAGAACTTCTCCCTGTCCCAACTGCTTTAAGAAAAATTGTTTCTTCTGGGATGTGTTTTTCAAATGTTCGGAAATAATATGGCTCTGTGTTGCCGTCCTCACATACAATGAGAAATAAATGAGGATACTTTCGCCAACGTATTGGTCGTTTCTCTCTTTCTTTTAGTTCGGCTTTATTTAAAGTTCCTCTTCTTGCCATTGGGTATTGCGAATAAATTTTTGAAAATTACCCAATGCAGGTATTGCTCCGTATCTACCTTCAAAATAACGTTTCTCTTTGTCTGTGTCAGGTCTTTCTTTTTCAGATTTGAACTCTCCGTTTTTCTCACCGAAATAAACGAAGTCAGAAAGGGAATATATCTCTGTGCTTTCCCATTTATTTTTTTCTGCAAAACAAATTTGGTCTCGTCTAAGATTTGAATAACTCAAAAGGTTCGTGTCATGAGTTGCAAAAATTAACTGTGCGTTGTTTGGATTACTGTCTTTGTCTAAGAACACATCAATTGTATTCAACGTCATTACTGGATGCAGTTTGGCTTCAATTTCATCAATGATAAGAACACCTCCGTTAGCCAACGCCCATAAAACAGGCCCGCTTAATTGAAATGCTTTTTTTGCTCCCGATGATTCTTTGTCTTCCCATTTCCAACTATGTGTTTTATCTGTTGGTAAAGCGTTAGCATCATAGATGCGATGCTTCGCAAAGACGGTATAACTCTGTTTGCCTTTTAATGTCTTTGCCAATCGAGATTTCATGCTTTTAGGCATATCGTCTGGTAATTCGGATTCTTCAAAATCCTTAGTTGTTACATCCACGTCAACTATGTTTAGACTTAATGATGCTAAGTATTGCCTAATCTTTTCTCTGTATTCTTTTTCCTCCCAAAGCTCAACAGTTTGGATTTCTTCCATCTCTGTATTTAATCCGTCAACCATACTAAAGTGTCTAAACCATTGCATAATACTTTTCGCTTCTTCAACATTTAACATGTCGCAAGTGGATAGAAACAATGCGTTAATTCGTGTTGCTTCAATTGCTGCATCAATGATTTTTTTTGAGCCATTATAGCCTGAACTCGCATCAATAGTTTCTCCCTCTCTTTCAAACAAGTTGACTTCTCTTCCTGCCGATTTACGGAACAACCATTCTTTTTTTATTTCACTTGCAGTAAACTCCAATCCATAGCGATAACGATTTTCCTCAATGACAAAAGAGATTTCAAACCCCGTGGGTTTATCCTCCCAACCTTCTCTTAATAAAAATGGGTCGTAGGGCAAACGGGTGGTGGATGATGTCCTTGCGGAAATATGAACCAATCTGTCTAAAAGGCTCATAGCTTTTAGAATGTTTGATTTCCCCCCACCGTTTGGTCCATAAAGCGATATTGCATTTAAGGCTTGGTAGCGTCCCTTAGCAATGATGTTTTGGAGATGGTCTTTTTGTTTGGGAGCAGGGATTAAACTCATCGTTTGCTCGTCACCGATTGACCTGTAGTTGGAAACTTTAAATTCAAGCAACATGGCTTATTTCGTATTTATTCTGCAAAAATAACAAACTTCATTTAAATAACAAGCTCCAAGTTTGTATTTATTGTCAGTCAAAGTCAGTAGAGTCTGGGCTTAAAAAACAGCTAAGTCCGTCTGTGTCAAAACACAAATATTTGAGTTTGAACTATCGTCCAAGCCTTGCCGCCAACATCCCTGTATCCGCAACTCTTCAAAACTTGCGCATAAATCCCCCCAAACTTGCGTATGTTTTCTTAGAGTTGCGCACTTATCCGCCTTATTGATGGGGCTTGACTGAGCCTTGCTGCTACCACACAACATCCCCACCGGCGGGGTGGTGGTAGTTGCTAGGGTGTTTGAGTATGTGCTCATGGTGCTGCGTGGGCTGTTGAGCTAATATAGAAAATCTTATAGTTCGAGTGGTCTTGTGAGGATTTTTTATTAGTTAATTTTTTAGGTGAGGGGGTTGTGGCTGGTGCTCTTTTGGGGCTGCTGGGTGGGTTTTCATGGGTATTGGCTATCTTTTGAATCCTTTTTTCGGGTTTGGTGGGGTGGTTTTTGGGGTGGGAGAGGGCTTGAAGGCTGTCATTTCTACTGGTTTTTGTCCGGGTAGTTCCCGCGACTGTCCGGATTGTTCCCACGACTGTCCCACATGTTCCCGCGACTGTCCCACATGTTCCCGCGTGTGTCCGCATTGTTCCCACGGCTGTCCGCATTGTTCCCGCGACTGTCCCACATGTTCCCGCGGCTGTCCGGGTTGTTCCCACGACTGTCCCACATGTTCCCGCGACTGTCCGCATTGTTCCCGCGTGTGTCCGGGTTGTTCCCACGACTGTCCCACATGTTCCCGCGATTCACTGTTTTTTTCACGCAGAGGGCGCTAGGGTTTCGCTAAGGGCGCGGTGTATCTTATGAAGGACTTTCTATAAAACACCTCGTGTGCTTGGTGGCTTCCGTTGTGGTCTTTGTGATACCTGGCTGTTTTTTTTCACGCTGAGGGCGCAAGGGTTTCGCAAAGGGCGCGGTGTTTCTTATCAAGGACTTTCTATATAATACTTCGTGTGCTTGGTGGCTTCGTTGTGGCCTTGGTGATGCCTGGCGTTTTTTTTCACGCTGAGGGCGCTAGGGTTTCGCAAAGGCGCAGTGTTTCTTGTTAAGGACTTTCTGTATAATTCCTCGTATGCTTAGTGACTTCCCGGTGCTCTTGGTGATGCCTGGCTGTTTTTCTCACGCTGAGGGCGCTAGGGTTTCGCTAAGGGCGCGGTGTTTTTTATAAAGGACTTTCTATGTAATTCCTCGTGTGTTTGGTGGCTTCCCGGTGCTCTTGGTGATGCCTGGTTCGCGGGGGTTATTATAGGGAGCTTTAGGGATTTTCCCGGAGGATAAAACAACAAAGGCCCCCCGTTTCCGGGAGGCCTCTGGGCGATTAGACAAAAGCAGTTGGTTTAGTTGCGGATCACTAATTTCTGCATAACCACCTGATCGCCAGATGAGATACGACAGAAGTAAAGTCCATCACGAAGGCCATTAACGCTTAGTGTTTGATTGTTGGCAAAGGCACCAATGTTTTCCTCATGCACTTTCTTACCACTAACATCAAGCAGTTGAACATTCACCTCTTTGCCTTCCATAGCAGGAGCATTCAATTGGAAAGTTCCGGCGTTGGGGTTAGGATAGATGAGCAGTTCACCTGTCTGAATCAGGTTGTTGGTTCCGGTGATGGTACCAAAGGCCACTTGCCCGATGAAGAAGGTCAATGCGCCGGAGGTTGCTCCTGACACGTTAAAGTTCGGGAAGATGCTCAGCTTGTTGTAGCTGGTGGTGTAATTGATGGCAGCAGTTCCGCTTGCGTGGTTCGCGAAGTTGAAGGTCAGCGTATGCCAAGCATTGGCTACGGTTGTGGTTGCATCGGTTTCTACAGACTTGGTTGGGTCAGTCTTGTCTTCCGCTTTTAATCTCATCACCATACCCGCAGCAGGTGCATAAACTTGAACTTGCATCTGGTTGGAATTCGGGGTGAATGGAATATTAGCGGCAAACCCGTTTGGTGTACCGAAGGTGGTACCTGCCCAACTTTGTGCAGCAGCGGTTTTCAAGATGCTGAGTGCGATTCTGTTGGGGCTAACCGGATCTGCGGCTAAAGCTGAAGCAGTTCCGCCGAAGTCGGTGGTGGTGAGGTCCGTAGTTGCAGAATCTTGCCATGTAATAGGCAGGCTGATTTGCGCTTTGGTAGAACCTCCACCAGATCCACCGGCTGAATGGTTCACATATCCGATGAAGAAGGTCTGAGTAGTTCCGGTGTTTCCGAAGTTCGGGAAGATGCTCAGCTTGTTGTAGCTGGTTGCGTAGTTGATGGCTTGTGTTCCACTTGCGTGGTTCGCAAAGTTGAAGGTCAAGGTATCCCAAGCGTTCGCAACCGTGGTGGTTACGTCCGTTTCTACTGATTTAGTCGGATCGTTTTTATCTTCTGCTTTCAAGCGGAAGGTCAAGCCGACGGCTGGGGAGTAAACTTGAACTTTAATCAAGTTCGCATTGGCTGCGAATGGAATGTTCGCGGCAAGACCGTTTGGCGTGCTCAGGGTGGTTCCGGCCCAAGTTTGTGCAGTAGCGTCTTTCACAATTCTCAGAGCTACGCGAGTAGCGTTGGCTGGATCTGCCTGAAGGCTGGAAATGGTTCCGCCGAAGTCGGTAGTGGTGAGGTCGGTGG
>JAIXUI010000115.1 GCA_027484125.1 Bacteroidota bacterium
CTCAAGTCCTTTCTTTTTTCCTTCCTCAAGTCCTTTCTTTTTTCCTTCCTCAAGTCCTTCCCTTTTGCCCATTTCCATCGCCTCTTTTTTTGCATACGAATATACATTCCTCATATCTGCATATATCTTCATACTACGTACATACTGTTCATAGTCACCTACTGACATGGCAGCTATTTCGGCAGTGTGAAAGGCCGAGGTAAATACCTCTTCCTTGAACAACTCCGGAATATCTTCCAACTTCACGAGATTTTTTAGAAAGTAGAGCCACTTATCGAGACGAGTTTCTAACTCGTTTTCCTTTTTATTGAAATTAGGCATCTCTAAATAGATAAACGTTAGTTTATCGTAGAATACCTCGCAATGCTGATTCTTAAGCTTAATGGTGTGTAATACCTCCCCTTTCCTTTCTCCAGGAAGGTAATCTGTAAACACAAAATCAAGAATACCAATACAATAAATAGCTGAGAGTTCAAAATTCCACTCATTCTTTTCAACCTGATCTTTAATCGGAAACGTTGAATAAAAGATGGTTCGCTCTATAAAGAAATCTTGCTTCGATTTCTGCATTTCGACAATAAACTTCTCTCCTTTTGCACTCTCACAGTAAATATCAAAGACCGCTTTGCGATCTGTTCCTATCACACCTGATTGCTCAGTATTTCTGAAACTCAAAGTTTCTATTTGATGCTCCGGGGGAAGAAGGGCATTGAGAAAATCAATGAGATGGCGCTTGCTCGCTTCTTCACCAAAAAGTCTTTTAAAACCAAAATCCGAAAAAGGATTGACGTACTTCATAGTTGCTTGATTAATTGAATAGGCTTCAAAAGTAAAATGTGAAAGGAAACTTTTCCAAATCGAAGTTTCGCATAGAATGAGATTTAATTAAGTAAAACAACCCCGAAGAACTTGTTTGGAGCCTTTAATAATCCCCTAAAAATACTATGAGGCCTTCTGACATTGGTTAAATCAAAACAAGAAGTCCGTTTCATTTAAACCTATGGTTCCATATCAACAATGTGATTATTACTAACCAGTAGGCGTTACTTCCCTTTCAGCTTTCTCTTCACATAACTTATCTTCTTATGCAATGTAGCAGTAAAACAAAATTATCCCTTATCAAACTGTCTGGCACTATTATAGCAATGCGCATTTTATGAAAAAGCTACTAACCTTAATCCTGATAATCAGCAACTTGCTGACCCATGCACAAACCAAACAAGGCAAACGTAGAACTCAGAAAAAAACAGCTCCCCCCTCACAACTGACTTTGGTTTCACCCGATGATATCCGTTGCCGGTTTTCATATTTCAAAGGAACCAAACAAATCAGTACAAGTATTTGCAAAGTGGGTGAAAACCCTTTAAGAGGTGCGGCAACGGCCTATGACAAACGTGGAAATGTGATTTATCAACGGGAAACCAGGCGTTATGGTGGTCATGCCAGTGTCGATTTTTCTTATCATGCGAATGGCGCAGTACATACCGCCCATTATTCCAGTGCTCCTGATGCCGGTATTCAATGGTATAGCAGCACCCATTACTTCGATCCTGATGGAAAGCTGGTGGATGTAAAATCACAAAGCCATGAAGACATGATTTCTGTTCGGTTCGACACCAATAAGGTTTTATCAAATCCTGCGGTTAATCCCCGGTATGAAGTAATGAAATGTGCGGAAATTTGGGTGACCTCTATCAGGATAAAGAATAACTTAAAAGACACTTTGAGAGTTGAACATCAGTTTACAGGTGTGAAGGAACCCTCCTTGGTTACCTTGGTTGCACCTGGCGAGAACATTAAACTCACTGATTTAATTGATGCTGAGCGTTTTGCTCAAGTAAAAGAAAGAATAAGCCTTTCCGTATTTAACCTTCGAAGCCGTAAGCAACTGAACCTCCCAGGCAACCCGTTAGAGGAAATTGTTTCCAGAACAGAAAAGCAAATCACTTTTCAATTCTAGTACAAGGCTACCAGCTTCCAAGTTTGCTCGTTAAAGCTTCTACATTCACCTGGCTTTAAACCAATCAACGCCTTAGCCCAGGGAGCTTGAGGAGAAACCCAAAACACAGAGCTGCTACCCTCAAGGGTTAACTTTCCACCACCTGGAGCTAGCCAGAACCAACCATTTTCAAAGTAAGCTAAGCTTCCGGGCATTAATTCAGTGGAAGCATGATCCGACAAACGATCAAAGCTAACAAGCGTTTTCTCTGCTTCCAGGAGCTGACTTCCCAACATCTCAGTATCCAAATGCGCCATAGCACGGGCGGTTTCGTACTTATCACCCATGCTGCTTTTTCCTTCTTGATTGGCTGATTGCTGGGCAGCTTGAATAGAGTTCCTTAGATTCGAAATGCGAGCTTCTAGCTGCCTTTTAGCCTCCAGCACAATCAAGGTTTTAAACTTGACTCCATCATCTATGTCAGCCATACTAGTAGGCGTAATATTGAAAGTAGGAACGCTGGCCGTTTTCTGAAATCCCTTCAATCACTACATTCCCACGAATGTTTTCCAAAACATCTGTGAGTTGAGCGATAGAGGCAATTTCAATTCGGTTAACATGAGTAATCACAAACCCTTCAGGTAAACCTATTCTGCTGATGAATCCACGGGTGATGCCCGTTACCCGAACGCCTCCTTTCACTTTGTATTTATCACGTTCAACTTTTGAAATCATCTCAAATTCAGCACCGAGCTTTTCAGACTTTACACTTTCGCGTTTTATAACCGTAGTAGTTCCTTCACTATTGGTAACTACTGCAGAAGCTTGAACCTCTTTACCCTTGCGTTCAAACACCAAATTCATTTGATCACCAGGACGTAAATACGCCAGCTGCTCGTCAAACTCCGCTTTAGCATTAACTGAAACACCATTAACCTTCAACAGTAGGTCTTCTTTTTTTAGACCTGCTCTTTCTGCTGCACTTTCTTTGAGCACTTCTGCAACAAAAACGCCTTTGGGTTCAGCTATTCCAAGTTTTTCAGCAGTGGTATAATCGACATCCCGAACATCTGCACCAAAAAAAGCACGTTGAACAGCACCATACTCTTTAAGGTCGCGCATGACTTTCTGAACAATATTGGATGGAATGGCGAAACCGTAACCGTTATAAGAACCTGTTCTGCTCAAAATAGCGGTATTGATTCCAACTAATTCACCCTGAACATTGAGCAAAGCACCACCAGAGTTACCGGGATTGATGGCGGCATCAGTCTGTATAAAAGATTCTATCGGGAACACATTATTCACGATGTTCAGATTTCGGCCTTTTGCGCTTACAATTCCGGCGGTTACTGTACTGGTGAGGTTAAATGGATTCCCAACAGCCAACACCCACTCCCCTACTCGCACATTATTGGAATTGAAAAATAGGGCAGGCTTTAGTTTTTTAGCTTCAATTTTCAGTAAGGCAAGATCAGTACTTGGATCCGCACCAATAAGTTTCGCCTCGAAACCTTGCTTATTATTGAGAATCACCTCGATTTTACTGGCTTTCTCGATAACATGATGGTTGGTCACAATGAAACCATCTTCCGAAACAATCACACCGGAACCGGAACCAGTTACTGTTTGAGGCTGTGAAAACATATCGCCAAAAAACCAATCAGAAAACGACCTTTGAGGAACGGATGAAACCGTTTTGATAAAGACTACTGAGTTTCGGCTTTTTTCACTGGCTTCCACAAAGTCAGGGACTAACCCAAGGTTGGCCGGACGTTCTGAAGCTTTGAAAATCCGGGCATCAGCACTGAACCAATCTGGGCTTCCAGAAGCATTATCTTTGCTGAGTTGATGGTAAGTCCAGGCACCTGCGAGCCCAAACAACCAAGCAGAAACAAGAAAAATGACGGCAATCCAAACAAAGCGCTTATTCATAGCGTGCAAAATTAACAGTAAGCCCCTATATTGGCTATGATGCGAATTAAGCTAATCATAAGCATTATCATTTTCTTAACCTTTTCCAGACAGTTGGTGCTGGCTCAGGGAAATCCTTCTCAGTTCAGGTTCAAGAACTTGTTGAAGAAAGAAGCCTATGACAACCGCAAGCAAGAAGAACGTATTAAACAATTAGAAGAAAGTGGTGATGAGTTGAAGCTCATCACTGCATTAGAAGAATACGTTCGTGAGTTTAATCTGGCTAACCTTAACCGGAATACCGAATTTGTTTGGAAGCTGGCTCAGTTGTATGAAAAAGCTTATCGCCTTAATGACGCCTTACACCTTTATCGCATTTTACTTCGGAATGGAAGCAGTGAATTGGATTCCATCCGATTGTTTTACAACAACGCTAACCGGTATCAATCCACCAAATATGTTCCGATCAAGTATTATTACGATTTATTAGAACAACGTAAACGAATTGACACACTAAGACCACCTGTAGGGGTGTTCACGTCTATGGGAGATAACATTAACTCCAATTTAGAAGACTATGCGCCAACTATTGACATCGAACAAAACACCTTAGTTTTTACTTCGAAGAGAAATCTTACCTACCAAGGGGCTAACGAAGATTTGTTTTATTCATTAAAGGATGACGATGGAAACTGGAGGAAAAGCCAGCCTTTTAGCACCATGAACAGTGCTTACAATGAAGGGTCTCCCTATATAAGTCCCGATGGAAAAACCTTGATTTTCACACGATGCAAATCACCTGATGGTTATGGCAATTGTGATTTGTACATCTCTAAGCTCGATAAAAACCATTTATGGAGTAAGCCGGAGAATTTGGGCAAGAACATCAACGGCCCAGATTGGGACTCCCATCCTACGCTTTCACATTCTGGAGACACACTCTTTTTCGCATCTAACCGCCCCGGAGGGTTTGGTGAAACTGATTTGTATTTCAGTGCAAAAGATAAAAACGGCCGTTGGCAGCCAGCTGTTAATATTGGTCCAACTTTGAATTCCAACCGTTCTGAATTATCGCCATTTTATCACCCCTTCTACCCTATCCTTTATTTTAGTTCCAACGGTCAAGATGTCAACTTTGGCAACTTCGACATCTTCAAAAGCACCAATTCTGGTGGTGATTGGAGTGACCCCTACAACATTGGCCCACTGATTAATGGGCCTGGCAATGAGTATTACTTCGCCATTGATGCCGAATCTAAGAACCTGTATTACGCAAGATCTTTGGATAACGACAACAAAAACCTCGATTTATACTCCTATCCGCTTCCTATGGAAGGTCAGCCTTTAGCGACAACCTCCTTCAGTGGAAGACTCACAGACTCCCTCACAGATAAGTCCTTCAAAGGGATTGTTTCAATTATCGATTTAGAAACGGGCATTGAGGTAGCGCCAAGATTTATGCGCACCGATGGCAGCTTCGATTTCAGCCTAATCAATGACAAAAAATACTTATTGGTAATCCAAGGTGAAGATTTCTTCCGCATTGAAAAGCAATTTGAGCTTCACGGCGACACGGTCTTCAACCTACAAACCAATAGCTTAGCATTGATGAAACTTCAGTTTAAAAGCGTGGAGTTTGCTAACAATTCCGATAAAATCAGGCCTCAAATGGAGGAAGATTTAAACAAACTGGTTTCATTCCTCATCGACAACCCCTCAATGGGAATTCGGATTTCCGGACATACTGATTCTCGTGGCTTAGCCGAGAAAAACATGCAACTATCGGAACAACGAGCCTTGTCTATCAAAAATTACTTAATTGAACGCGGGAACATTGAAGCAGAACGAATTGAGGCAAAAGGTTATGGAAGCAGTAGGCCTATCGTGAAAGAAGAGAAAACTGACGCCGATCGAGAATTGAATCGCCGGGTAGAATTCGAATTTATCCGCTTGGAAGAAGTCAAAAGTATTTACGAACAGGATTCAGAAGGACGTTAATCCCCTATTTTTGCGACCAAACGAAATCTTATGGCTGCAAAAACCCCCATTACCGTTGCATACGGAGACGGAATTGGTCCCGAAATCATGAAAGCAACCTTGCGTGTGCTGGAAGCAGCAGGCGCAGCGCTTGAAATTGAAACCATTGACATTGGAGAGAAAGTATATCTCCGAGGCATCAGTACAGGTATTGAGGACAGCTCTTGGGAGTCGTTGATGCGTACTAAAGTATTCCTAAAATCTCCTATCACGACCCCTTTCGGCGGTGGTTACAAGAGTTTGAATGTTACTACTCGTAAAACACTAGGACTTTTCGCCAATGTGCGTCCTTGCGTTTCTTACTATCCCTTCGTGGCAACCCGCTTCCCCAAAATGGATGTGGTGATTATCCGCGAAAATGAAGAAGACTTATACGCCGGTATTGAGCACCGCCAAACCCGTCAGGTTTATCAGTGCTTGAAACTAATCTCTCAACCAGGTAGCGAAAAAATTATCCGCTACGCATTTGAGTACGCACGCAACAACAAGCGGAAAAAAGTTACCTGCTTCGTAAAAGATAACATCATGAAGATGACCGACGGCATCTTCCATGAAATCTTCAACCAAGTGGCTACAGAATATCCAGAAATTCAGGCAGATTCTATGATTATTGACATAGGAACTGCTCGTTTAGCAGATACTCCTGAAATCTTCGACGTTATCGTAACCTCGAATTTATACGGCGATATCATCTCTGATGTAGCAGCACAAATTTCCGGTTCGGTTGGAATTGGAGGATCTGCCAACATCGGCGACCGCTGTGCGATGTTCGAAGCTATTCATGGCTCTGCACCAACTATTGCCGGTCAAGACATTGCCAATCCTTCCGGCTTGTTACTCTCAGCCATCAGCATGTTGGTGCATATTAACCAACCAGCAGTTGCCGGAAAAATCCACAATGCGTGGCTGAAAACACTAGAAGATGGCATTCACACTGCCGATATCTTCAAGGCGAACTCTAGTAGCAAATTAGTAGGCACTCAAGCATTCGCTGATGCCGTAATTGAGCGATTAGGGCAAGTTCCAGCCAATATGCCGGAAGTTACCTATGCAGAAAATGTCAACCGCATTAATCCAACAGAATGGAAACTAAGCCAAAACTTTGAAGAGAAAAAACTCGTTGGTGTGGATGTTTTCTTGGATTACAGTAGTGGACCTGCTGAAGAACTAGGCAACAAACTAAGTCAAACGGCCATTGATAGCTTAAAACTTGTCGTCGTTTCTAACCGTGGCGTAAAAGTTTGGCCGAATGGATTACCCGAGACATTCTGTACCGACCACTGGCGTTGCCGTTTTGAGGCTAAGGATAAAGAAGCCGGCATCACGAACATTGAAGTAATGAATCAGCTTGCATCTATTCATGCAGCTGGATTTGAGTTTATCAAAACGGAGAACCTCTATTACTTCAGCGGAAAACCCGGCTATTCGTTAGCACAAGGTCAATAGTCAAGTGATGGGCTCGTTTTTAATTCGTAATCTAAAAGGCCTGGTTCAATATGCTGAAGGCCCTCAGGACTTACGAAAAGGCAAGCAAATGCAAACCTTGCCTGTATTAGAGAATGCTTGGTTATTGATTGAAAATGGCTGTTTTAAAGCCTTCGGACCAGAAGATGGCTCTGCTCCTGAGCGTGCAGATGAAATACTTGATGGCAGTGGCCGATTCGCATTTCCTGGATGGTGTGACCCTCATACACACATCGTATTTGCCGGAAGCCGTGAAACAGAATTCGTGGATAAAATTAAAGGGCTTAGCTACGAGGAAATCTTTCAACGTGGCGGTGGCATCTTGAATTCAGCTCGAAAACTGGCAGAAACCGACGAATCTGATTTGTTCGATCAAGCGATGAGGCGTCTTCATGGCATGATGCAATTGGGAACCGCAGCAGTGGAAATCAAGAGCGGCTACGGCTTAAGTATTGAATCAGAGCTTAAAATGCTAAGAGTAATCAAACGCATGAAAGAGCAAGTTCAAATACCCATTAAAGCAACCTATCTCGGTGCGCATGCTTTGCCCCAAGCGTATAAAGACAAACGTCCGGAATACATTAAATTGGTTTGCAGCATTATTCCACAATTAGTGGCAGAGGGGTTAGCAGATTACATTGATGTATTTTGTGACAAAGGTTTCTTTACACCTGAAGAAACTGCCCAGATTTTAGAAGCTGGAGCGAAACATGGTTTAAAGGCGAAAATACATGCCAATGAATTAGATTTTTCCGGAGGCATTCAAGTTGGAGTTGCGCATGATGCAGTAAGTGTAGATCATTTGGAATTCACTGGCCCAGCTGAAATAGAAAGCTTACTAAAAAGCAGCACCATTCCCACCTTGTTACCTGGAACAGCCTTCTTTCTTAGAATTGCTTACCCGCCTGCTCGAAAGATGATTGACGCAGGCTTAGGGGTGGCATTAGCAACAGACTTTAACCCGGGCAGCTCACCATCAGGCAATTACCCATTTGTGTTGTCATTAGCCGCCTTATACTTGAAAATGTTGCCGGAAGAAATCTTCAATGCAGCCACCTTAAACGCTTCTCACGCGATGGAAGTCAATGACACTCATGGTGTTATTCGAATTGGTGCACCAGCAGACTTCTTTCTTACAGAAAAGATTCCCTCACTGGCTTTCATACCCTATGCATATGGACAATCGCCAGTTTGGAAAGTATGGGTAAAAGGACATTTGATTTAAATCGAAGTCAAATTTGAATTTAAATTCTGATTTTTTTAACATATAAAATACCTAATAAAAAAGCCCCTTAAAGGGGCTTTTTTATTGAATGACAGCGTGTTAAAATCCCTGGGTGATGGTAAGGCTAGCTCTGGTTTCTCCACTACCCGGAGTGGTGAGATTGACCGCTTCATTGTTCATGACAAAGAGAGAAAAAGCCATACTCGTTTTCTTGGCCAAGTTACAATTAGCATTCAAACTTCCATTCAGGTTTCCAGATTTCTTTTCACCATTTGAATAATTAAACCCATAACCAAGACTTGCACTTGTGCCAAGTTTTCCATTGAAAAACGACTTATTAAGTCCTGCATTTACCCCCATAAAAGAAGCATCGACAGACCTGAAGCTGGTTTGGTTATAATTCATGCTTAAATTCATCCCAAATTGGCGCTTGATGTGATTGTAGGAAAAGCTAAGACCAGCACTTAATGTTTGACCACTGCTATTTCTACTCATTGTAGGATTAAGATCGTTGATGCCAGAACGATTAAACATGACCATAAAATTCCTTGCATGAATAGGATTATTAAAGCTAAAACGCTGATTAATTGCAAGATTTTCATTTACCAACGCCGTTCTGGCAGTATCAAATATCCTCCTTGCAGCTTGTTGTTGATCTGTAAGGAAATTGCTGTATGACACATCAAGTCCATACCATTTTATAGGGTTGATAGAGACATTCCCTGATGCAATTACCCTTTTAGAAGTGGAAGCCTTCGTAAAGTTTAAGTTATCTCGCTGTTGACCACCGGTAACATTCAGTCTAATTTTATTGGACCAAAACCCCAAGTTCATACTTCCTGAATACTCCTCCACATCATTCTGAATAAAAACAGCTCCTAAGCTCGTAAAATCATTATCTACTCGTTTGTATTGAAAACGAAGGCCAAAGTTGCGGTATTGAAAACTTAGTCCTGTTAACCCGGCAAAGTAAAATTGAGTAGATAGTTTGGGTTCATAAATCCAGTAAAAGTTTTGAATTCCCGGAAGATCATTTTCTAAGCCCGAAGAAGAAGTACGGATATCTCTGGTAAAAAAGGAAGAAGCTAACTCAGCATCCCACCGGAAGTAGCGTGCGATTGACTTTTTCCAACTAAAAGAAGTTACAAGATTCTCACGGGGCTGAATATCTGATTTAACCGGTATATAAGGAATCGAGTTTAGCCGATCAGCAGCACGTAGTATAGTGATGTCAAAGCTATTAGCCAAAGAGCCAAAACCCATTTTTGCAGCCCAGCCCCAACGTTCAAAAGAAGGTGTAGCCTGAATCGCTTGTAAAGTATCTTCAGCAACAGCTTTTGCTAATCGCCCATAGATAAATCCGAATCTGAATTTATTGCCATTATATTCAAGTCCTCCACCTGTTATTGGTGCACCAGCTAATGCAAACTGCCCCCAATTTAGATTACGAATACCCGCATGAAAAGTCCAACGTTTATAAGTTGGGCTAGCTCCGATTAAACTAAATGGTATTTGGTATCCATTCACCATATCCGTTACAAATACATTGATTGGAATAACGAATCCATAAATCCCAACATTAATATTGCCATTCAGTGAATAACCAAATGGGCGAATGTTGGGGTTGAAGGTGGAAGAGGAATAACCATTCATAGAAGCCGATAAACTTCCGTTGATGGTAAATGGCTTTTGTTTAAAAAAAGTAGAGATTTCTTGTGATTGAACAAAATTGGGAATAAACATCACCAATAAGAAAAAGACAAGGTGATAGCTCTTTTTCATCTTATGGAATTAATTGAGCACTGCTTAAATCAGATTCCTCTCCATCATCCCGAATCAGTTTATAACAAAAGCGCTTACCTGCAATAGCTGAATTCGGTAACATTAATTTACCCTGATTAACCGGAGCAGATGCAGCTATTTCCCAGTTTTCAGCATTGTTATCTGCAATCATTACATAAATCGTAGAATTATCTGGCTCAACACTCCAATTTAACGAATATCCTGAAGAGTCTTTTTGAAGCTGTACCAAAGGCATTTTCAATTTAGATGGCTTTCGAGCAGTTTCTACAAACGGTTCCACGAGTAAACTATCTGAAAAATCAGACCAATTACTATCAACATCTAGAGCACGTAAAGCAAATAGCTCTGTAGAAGTTGGTAAAGCATATTGAAACACCCCAACCTTCTGAAATTTTGCCTCAGAAATTTCAGAAATCAACGTCCATTTGCCGGTGAGAGAACGCCGATAGGCATGAAGAGCCAGAATTTCAGGAGAACCACTATTGGCCCATGTAATGAGGGCAGTCTTTCTGTTAACTTCATACGATTTAATGGAAGGTGCCTGCACCCAAGTTTTTATTTTACGCTTAAGAGCCAAAACAGCCCCAAAATCTGATCGATTTCCAGCCCAGTCATAGGCCTTCATACGGAAAAAAAGCTGCCTACTCAATGAGTTTTGGGGAATAGAATCAAAGAAAGAAACTTCTTCTTTTGAAAAACTTCGATAAATCTCCCAAGGCCCCTGAGGTGAACTGCTAACGGCTAACTCATACCCTCTCACATCCTCGTGGTTAAGGGCGGACCAATTAATTATTATGCTTCCATCGTCATTGAGATTTCCCGCAAGTCCCTCGGGTATTGGAGGTGGAATAGTATCCTTTTCAAACCAAGGTGCGGCACTCGATTCGCCTTCATTGCCGGCAGTATCAACCGCTGAAACGATATAATAAGCTGTTGGATTTTGCAAAGGTGTCAAATCTCTAAAAGACCGGGTTTCAAATTTGATATTATCTAAAAGTACTTCATAAGGACCTTCATAATTGGGCGCTCGTTTTACTCTAAAATGGGAAAAATCGGCATCTTTGAATTCTTTTTGCCATTTCAAAAGAAGGCCTGGCGTGTTTTCGGTTTGCTCTAAAGGTTCAACCAAAGGAACACTTGGCGGTGTCATATCTCGTCCTATTACCCAGTTTGGATCTGAAGTTCGAGCCAAATCGCCAAATATATCGATTGCTACAAATCGATATCCAAATCGCTTGTAGTTTGCGGGGAGCGAATCAGCAATTATCTCATAATTACCAGCAATTGAATCTTTTTTCGAATTGAGAAAGAAAGGCTGACTAAACCTTCTGGCCCAAGTACGGCCTTCATTCTCCGTAAACTCTACATAGAAGGCAGAAAAATTGGGGAGTAATAGCGATTTAAGCATTTTGAAATGCACCATCCGATCGGTTGGCAATGCCTCCACTTTATAAATAGGATTAATTCTCAGTTTACTTTGCTCTGCCCAGGCATAAGTAGTGTCTTGACGAATCCCCTCTACTTTTTTGGCAGGCCAAATTCGATAAACGTATGCTTTTCCCTTTGAGACCCTACGGTCCATAAAGCGAAGACCGAGAGCATAGCCGGCAATTCTGGACTGCTGCATCGCAATCAATGCAGTAAGTTGACGCATTTTGTCGTCGTCAGCTTGCTGCATGATTGCATCCATTGGGCTTTCACTAGCAGGACGTGGCTCCAACATAGATTCTCCGTATAGCACTTGTCCGGCAATACCAAGGCCTAAGCTATCTTGAGCAATAACCTTGGGAAAAGTATCTACCGGCCACGGACGAATTCCAAATTTAGAAACAGGCAAGTACTCTTTGGGAACCCCATTGACCACTTCTGCACGTTCTAAAATCCAACCATTTTTCAAAAGAGAAAACCAAATAGTAGCTTCCTTGGGCGACCATTGAATCAAGACTGAATCGCCATAATGGCGAGTCATGAGTTTCACAGAAGGAGAAAAACCTTTTTCATTTTGACTCTCATTCACCCAGGTGCTAAATTTTTGTGCATGAACCCAAGTGGAAATTAAAATACAAGATATCGTTAGAAAGAAGCGCATGCGAATTAAAATTGAGTTCTTTTCCATCACGGGCAGCTTGGTTTTACAATTTGCCTACCATCAACAGGGTTTCCATTCCAGATTTGAACATTGTTACTTCCGCCAATTATTCGAAGCCCGCCGGAATCCAGTATTTGAAATTCTCCATTTCCATTAAAACATGCCCCCCAATTGTTATAAACTCCTCCCCCAACAAAACCTTGATTAGTAAGTCTTAAAGTGGAGAAAGAACCATGACTTGGAATGGCAGAAAGGCGATTGGAGGCAGCATTTGATGAAAACCAAACATACTTATTGGTTACCCGATTAATAAGAACATAGGTATTAACAGAAAAATTAAATAAAAACACAAAGGTTTTATTTGGAGACATAAGTGCTTTATCAACCGTTAGGCTGTCATTTAATCTCAATGATGAAGGAGCACTAAAAGAGCTTTCAAAAATGCGTCTTAGCAAATAAGACCGAAGAATTCCTTTTTTGTAGTCCATAAACCCTACAGGTGAATTGCTAAGCATCAGTTCTAAAGTTCCATCATTAGTGATTGACCACTCACCACCGTGTACCACGTAAGGAAATACATTATTCACCAATGTATTCGACCTCTCATTTAAAACGGTACCACTAAATTCGAATGAAGTAGCTAGCCTATTCACACCCGCTTCTAACAGGTTGGTGCCAGTAGTTAAGTTACGAACTACAATTGCGGCATCTTCTTGAGAATAATACAAAGCATATTCCCCATTCGGTGACATGATTGCACTAAATGTACGGTTGTTGCTCTCATACAACCGGAACATATGCGCTGACTTCGTACGAATATTAGTAAAGAAATATTCAGGCAATAAATCGACTATTCGTTTAAAAGGAGCTATTAAAGAATCACTGTTAACTCTACTGTTGAGGGTTCTTGTTCTCCAAAAAGCTCCTTTTCGCATATGTTCTAACTGGAGCTCGCCTTGGTCGGTTAAACGTAAAGCCAAGGAGTCGGATGGTGGGAAATTTAGATCAGAATTTGATCTCCAAATAATCGCACCCTGAGCATTTTGTAAAACAAAGTTCCCTTTTCTGGTAAAAGTGAAATTAGTTGGTTCAGACCCACCAACATAAGAAGAAGTCCATAGATTTTTGGAAGCTCCTAAATCGCGCAATACGAACCTGCGAGCAGGTTTATCATAATAGAAAACATAGCCATTATTCTCAGAACGGAGAATAGTCAGCTTTGATCTTGAATTAGCTGAATCGAGTGAGGATAAAGCGATATTAACCGCACCACTCATCACTGCTGGGCGGGCAGGATATTCCACATCAGGAACTAAATCGGAACATAATCTTAATGGGCCAATAAACTCTGGCGCCCTAGCAGAAAATGCCGTGGTATTTGTTTGCCAAATAACCCCTCTTCCTTCTAATTCAACAATCAAGTTACCATCATTGGCGATGTAGGCTATCATATTTCCAGGGCACGAGCCTGAAACATTGAATGCTCTTGATATGCCTCTAGAAAAGACATTATTGAAAGCTCTTGATATAACATAATGATCATCAGTGAAAATGGTTAATGCGCCGGATTGTTCCAGTCGGACATAATTCGGGAATTTATTAAAGCCAAATTCCCAAAGCACTTTATTTTGAGATAATTGAACCAATTGTACCGACTGCGTAGCACTCGTTAATCGTAATACAAACTGTTGATTTTGAGAGAATATAGAATCATTCATCCTCAAGGTGTCGCGTGTTGTTAGCACATATTTCACCCGCGATGGCCCGTTAGTCTCACAAGGATCCACAAACTGAATAGGCTTGTTCAAGTTAGATTTGGCGCCTTCTGTAGAAGTTGACCAAATAACTCCTTTGCCCGGCATGATAACAGCTAGATTGCCACCGTTACTAATAGACATATAGGCATTTCCGACGCATTTTCCGGGAGTTGGATGACTCAACCAAACTATAGAATCTTCTCTTGCTCCTTCGTAATAAAGTGCTATTCTACCGTCCCGAAGCAGTTTAAGGTTTAGGTCTGGCCCTATTGTTAGGCTACTACTCCAAAGATCTTGACGATTCAAGTGGTCGCGTAAAACCAAAATGCCTCTATTTTCTCCAACTCTAAAGCTAAATCTTCGATTAGGAGACACAAGCCAACGCTCAGATATTAACCGGCTATTGGTGTCCAATCTTGTTTGGCCAGCTTCAAGTTTCGGATTTTCCAATTCAGCACAAACACTAAGGCCTAATAAATTAGCCCTTGTACTAACAGCAGAAGTCCTGGTTATTCGAGTATGAATCTGTTCGGTATTTGAAGCATTTATGGAAAACACTTCTACATCGCCTGAATTGGTAACTCTGAGTTTAGGATTAAAACAGTCTCCCAACTGACTATTGCTTGCCCAAACTTTAATATCTCTTCCATTCTCCATGTATTTAACTGCCATTCCTCCATTGGATTCAAGCACTAAACATGGATTTGAGATATTAGGGAATGCCATTCGCCAGTAAATAACATTGTCGATTCTGCTGTAGTAAACCAATTCTCCGGTATTTCTGCTGAAACCGAAAGAAAAGTTACGATTGGGAGACATCAACACTTGATTGACCGTGAGACTATCGTCCATGGTTAATTCTTCCCGCACTTGCAAGGTTGTATTTGGGTCAGCGAGCTCACACCTAGTAATTAAATTAGTAAAAGACCCATCAGGGGTTGAAGCGGTAATTGGCGATCCAAAGCGCGCTCTTGATAAAATTTGATTGGCATGAGCAATCACTAAAGTACCGGAATCAGTAATAGTAAGCGTTGGTTGCAGGGTACAACCCGGATCCATTCTATTTGCCTGCCATCTTATCTGATTTGAGGTACTGGCTGATGGCCTTACAATTAAAACTCCATTAGGTTGGAAAGAAAGTTGAGGGCTATTACAACGAGTTGCTTCCACTTTCCAAACCACCTTGTTTAAGGTATGGTCAAATCCAATTAAGGATCCAGACGCTGCAAATGAAAGTGAAAATCGACTATTAGCTGAAACAAGCCGATGATTACTTTGAAATACTTGAGAAGCGCTCATTTGATTTCCTAAGGAAGTTAATCCTGAAACAGGACTGATGGTTTCTGTACAAGGAGTAATACCAAATGCCATTCCGAAACGACTATTCCAGAGTAGTACTGAGAAAGTAGATGCGTTTATAGGACGCATCGATGTTACTAAATCACCAACTGCGTTTAACCTAAGCCTGGCGTTTGAATAACATTTACCGTAATTATCAATAGGAGAATACAACCTACCTGATTCTGAAGAATTGGCATAAACTCCATAGCTCCCGTTTTGGTCAAAAGCCACAAAATGTTGAAGCTCATCAATTTCATCACTTTCAGATATAAAACGTAGGTTAACATGGTCTCTTACCATCCATTTTCTTTGATCTGGATACCAGCCGAAGCTAAATGAAAGATTAGAGGTAATTAATCGCTGTCTTTGATTTAATTGCTGATTAGCAAAAAGTAACGAGAGCGTATCTGCCAATTGATCGATCTGAAAATCGAGGCAATAGGAAGATACTGGCTGAATGTCAGTATTGGAGTTAATCGCTCCATTAGCAGTTCCGGTTTGCCACATGGTTCGATTGGTTCTTCCACTTGCAATACGCAGATTGCCCGTATTCTCAAGCACTAAATACATTGAACCTACACATGAGTCAAGGAAAGTATGGGATCTCCAAAACGGCTGACGACCAAGGCTATCAGCACATAACTCTATTCTTCCCTGAGAATCAAAATGAATCCAAGGATTAGTAAATGCAGGATTACTAGAAGTCCAAAGAGCATTAGATTGACCTACTCTTCTAACTGTTAGCTTTCCATCGGTATTTAAACCAAAAGTAAACAATCGGTTCGCAGAGGTTAATTGTTGACCAATTGGCAAACTTTCCCCACTTCTTAAGGTATCCTTTATTGCATAAGGATTAACAACAGCATTGCTGTTACAAGCTGCAAGTGCTTTACCTAAAGGATTAGTTGAAACATTACCATTGGTAGTTTCTGTTTCCCAAGTTAGAGGGAAAGTGTTGCTCGGTCCGGCGTATCCACGAACTAAATTGCCATTTTGAAAATTCAGTGATCCACCAAAACACTTACCATTGGATGGACTAGAGCTCCAGATTACGGAAGGCCTGCCCAACAATTGTGCAAATAGCGTGATTCCACCATTCGAATCTGGACGCAAATAATAGTTACTAGTAGCTTGATGTGCCACGCTCCATAAAATACGCCTTCTAGCATGATCTCGTAAAACAAGTTCATGGGTAAGGCGATGGAATGAAAGAGAATACTGTGAATCAATCGACAACAATTGAACACCAGGAATAAGTAAAGAATCGGAAGGCAAATTGCGAAATGGGTCTGAATTGGAACGCAAACCGGTAGTTACAATATTAGGTCGACTAGTGTTTAACCTGAAAACTGCTCTGCTGTAAACCCCTCTTCTGAAATCGCCTAACCATCTGTAATTACCCTCATTAAAAGCGCTATTAGAAACTAATTCATAAACCGGTACGGTTGATCCTGCAACCATTAGCCTGGCCAACCCATTATTATCAATTTGAATTTGAGCTGAAATAGGGGTTCTTATATCAAACTCGAAGGGACGCCATAACGTATCAGTTCTAGTGCCTACAACTTGTGTAATGACTAATTCGCCTTCAGCAGTAATCCTAAAAGTAGGCTGAGTACCAGTAATCGTGACCGATTCCCAGCTATTTCTTCTGTTGGTATGATCACGTAAGATGAATTTCTTGAGGGTAGTATTGAAGTATAAACTAAATCGGTTGTTAGCACCTCCTACTAATCGATTATTGGCCGTAATTGGGTTAGCTGCATTAAAGGTGTTAATGGTGGTTATTCCTGCAGGGAATCCATTGTCTTCACACAATACATACTGCCCAGTACCAATAGCTGGCGAGCCAATGGTGGGTGACCAGTAAGTTCTTTTGTTGTGATCATCCAATGAGAACCCATTTTCTCTCATAACCAATTGACCAAAGTTGCTACAAATCGGACGAACACCATCCATCGCCCAAATAGGCTCCGGACGAGCAAAGCTGAACAATTTTAATATGCCATCGGTATCAACAAATGCATAGGATACCGTTGGGTCATTGACTTGAGTTGTCCAAACTACTGTTGCACTGTTTCCTGAAACCCTCCTTAAGATTAACTCTCTAGCTGAAGAAAATTCAAGAATAAAATTCCTAGAAGGACTTGAAATTCGTTTATCTCCTACATATAATCTCCTTCCTGTATAAAGAAACTCTCCATAACTTCTATTCAAATGATTGGTAACATCATTTCTAGTAGCCATAGCTTGTTGGAAGACTGAAGAATTAAAGATGTAACGATTAATGTTAAAATTCCTTTGAATAGAATCTAAAAGATCAGCTCTAGCATTTCGAATAATACTATCAATTCTATTGGCATAAGGTCGGAAGTTGATAGGCGCCTGATTAGAAGTTATAGGAAACAAAGACCAATACAGTTGCACAGTTGAAGTCCCCTGAAATAAATCTAACACTCGGTCTGGAGAAACAACTAAGAACGGCTCAACATTGAAACCATCATTCCCCATGGTATAAACCACCGCACCTTCACTGTTTTTCACTTGAAGTTGTCCCGAACGAAGCAAGGTCATGGAATAACTATCAGCAGGTAAATCTTGATCGTATAATTTATACTCTCTGGAATTTCCTGATCTGAAATTTACTGTAGTAATCCACCCATTCTGGCTTAAAGCAACACCTACTGATTTATCCAAGCTTACCAAGGTATCGCCTTGATTTAGAATTTGACCTGCATTTAATCGGTCAAATCGTTTTCCACTAGCGTAGAAAGTAGTTGCCGTACCGGAAGCCTGAATGAAATTCCTTAAAGGCAGATTCAACATTCGGCTTTCTTGATATCGTATCACACCGGGACGAAATGAATTCAACAAGGATAATTGAACAACAAACTGCTCGGATTCATGCCCTCTTCTATTTCGCAGCGGCTCAATGCTTTCAATGATATCTAAATCTTTATTGAATAACTCATCCATTAAAGTGAGATAATTCAATACCGTATCATTGAGAGAAGGAGAAAATCTAATAGTTCCCGAATTATATTCTTCCAGACTCATGAGCGGGCAAGCCTGCAAAGCATTAAGGGGACTGAAAGGTTTATTAATCCAAGTTCCATCTAATGTGCTTAAAAGACCAGTAATTCGATCACGTTCAGTGGCTACTCCTACTCGGAAAGCTTCTGTTTCTTCAAAGTATTGAAGTATTTGATCCAAGTCTTGCCTATTAAAACGACTGAAAACATTGGTTCCATAAGGAGCAAGAAGCTCGATTAAACGAGAATCTGAAACACCATTGGCCGGACTTCCTTTGAAAATATCTTTATAAAAATGTTCAAAAGAATAAGCATTAGGAGTAGTAGGAGGCGAATATGTCCAAAAACGATTGTAAGAATTAGATACTGAAGTGTTGTTAGAAGTGGATAAAGTAAGGGTTACATCAGGCAAATCTTGTGCATCAAAGGGTTCTGAAATGACTATTTGAACACCTTGCTTATTGGGGCTTTCTTGCAAACGAATACGGTCTAATTTTTCTTTTATCGTCGCAAAACGGGAAGTTCGGAAGGCCGAGGATAGCATTGTTCTAGTACTTATATCGATGCGATCAACGCGAAATCCATTTCTTAACGAAACAATTCGTTCATTAAAAGAGCTTTTTTCAATATCAAAAGCATAAGAAGTATTGGCAGACAACCTTCCTAAATTGATACTCAGTGTTAAACTATCACTAGACCAAGAAAAACCACAAACTCTAATTGCTTCATTTCCTTGATTATTCGTTTTTTGACGAACCCGAATAACTAATTCAGATTTACTTCTATTTCCATCAGGGAACAACAAATTTCCGGGTGGAACTAAAAAGTTGAACTGGACCAAAGTATCTTGAAACGTTTGATAGCGTTTACCTATAAAGCTTTTATCACGCATCAATAACTCTGAGTTTCCACCTGACAACAAATCAAGGTTTTGATTACTGAAATACAGGGTATCCCGTATTTCAATTAAATCAACTTCCTGTCCATTTCGCTTATTCTGAAGATCGGCTGCTGAAAGCCTAACCGGTACCCAAACATTATTTACTAATTCTTTTACCCAAATAGAAGCTCGTAAAATCACCAAACTATCTGCGGGCAAAGGCTCAACAGAGGTGATGTTAATAAATGGAGCATCTTCATCGGTTTGGTAATAAAATCTCCTTCTTAATTGCTCATTATAAGAACGTTGAATAGCGCTTAATCCATTAATCGTATCACTTACGTGGAAAAGTAAAGGACGAATTCTTCCATTGGGAAATTGAGTGGACGCATCTTCTCGATAGAACAAGGAAACCTGATTGGGATTAGCTAATTCAGTTTGAGGATGTACCGGAAATCTAAAATTAACCTGGGGCTGAAATGCTCTTTCTAACCGATTGGTTCTGGAGCTACCCGTATAGTTTTTATCTTTTATTAAATTAATGCTTAATGCTGGAATTGGTACATCAGGGGTACACTTTTGACCTCTATTAAATTGGAAACTGGTATTAACTGATATTCCACAAACACTGGCTTGAACCCTGATTCCACCTTGAAACCAAGTTGGATTAGGAAGCCCCATAGCTAACATGGCTCCAGCTTTTATTTGTGCTAAACGCTTTTTAAAAGAAATGAACAAAAACTTAATTTTCACATCAAGACCTGCATTGATATAGGCATAACCTTGGCCCTGCGCATACCAGCCATTTAATCCTACGCTGTTCTGCCCATTACAGGTGCCGCTTACTTGAGAAAGTTGTAAGTCAAAACCAGCTATAAATTCAAAAAAGCCGCTCAAAATGAAAAAGTCAAAACTGGCGTTGATGTTGTATTGTGCCCCGTACATCAACATCATACCAGCTTCATCATCGGTTCTCGCAAATCGACGAGCACCATCAAGTTGTTGAGGATCTATTCTATTATTTCCACCTGAAATAAATTGGCGAATTACAACAGGAATAGGCGGAAGTCCTCTGTCAGTAAAACTGTTACCCATGATGAAATAACCTTGAGCAGAAGCCAAATTTGCAACATTCATACTAGCTCTTTGGCCATTGGGATAAGGATCTCCAAGTTTTAAATGCCAACGATTCCCTTTTGCATAAAAGTCGAGCGGGATAACTGCAACAATGATATTAGCTTGATTATACCGAACACTACCCACCATGGAAACACTGCCTTCGCTCACACTGATGTCCATTTTCAGTCTACCATTTCCAGATGCAGTAGTAATGGGATTGGGAGTATTTCGAGAAGAATAGTTATTCATGGTATAAGCCGCAGCCACCATGGTGATCTTCTCTAAAGTAAATCCACGTGTTACTTGAAAAATCAAATCACCGGTCGTAAACCAAGCCTGAGGCTTCTTAGCTCCAATCCCTACGCCGAATTCTATACCAATTAAGCCGCTTTTGGGGCGGTATTCCACGGTAGTACTCACTTGATTTCCACCATTTCCACCCACCTCTACACGCTCCATATTATAAAATGCACCGCCACGAATAGAATAAAGAAAAGCCCCACCAAATAGTGGTAATGGATTGTTTTCGGGAAGTGTCATTCTCACATTTAATCCCCAATAGCGAACGCTGGAGGGCGATGTTCCAAATCGTCCATCTACATTAAGAGTTAAATCTTTTTTTGCTAATGAAAAAGCTGCGGTTAGTTGTCCTTGCAAACCATTTCCGTAGGTAGCATCATTTCGATAAAAAGCTAAGTTTCCTTGGAGTTTAATCCCTCCTAGTGTAGCATTTACGGATAAATCTGTTGGCCTAAAATGACGGAAACCTGCGCTAAAAGTCATGTCTGTTACATCATAATCAATATTGAACATGATTTCCGCTTCACCTGTAGCTTGACAACCTTTAGACTCAGCATTTCCAATATTAAGAATGAGCCCTAAATTGATACCAATTTGATTATTTCCTGGATTAAGGATACGTAAAGCTCCAGGTTTAGGCATAACTGCAAAACCTATCATTTTTCTTTGTGCGGCACCCATGGCAGGAGCCGAACTTCCAGCCGTTGAGCCTTGGCTATTGTTAGCCAAATTGGTAGAGGAAAGGTCATTCAAATTCCCAACTGTAACATTAGAGCTACAACCTGCACCATCCCAGCAAATCTGCTGAATGGTATAATTACGCCGTGTGCTGGTATCTTGTGAGTTGCTAAGCACCAAGCCTATAAATCGCATTCTTGGCAGCGCAGCCGGAGGACTATTTAATGACTCATTGATGTTAAAGTCCATCCAACCATTTAAGCTGATATCTGAACTGAATCCCTGCCGCTTATTGTAATAAAACACTATTCTAGAAGTGGAATCTAATCCTACCTTGGCATTAAACCCCGGAAAATTGAATTCTGAGTTTTGGTCTATGGTGACATTGGTTAGCATTTTCAACCCCTCTACAGGATCCTTAATCAAGTTCACCATGTATTTCAAACCGCCGCCAGTCTCATCCGACATCGGCACACGCATTCTTCCTCCAAAATACCCTCTCTGTAACTGACCACGAGAAATAACCAGCCCTAAAGAGTCGATTCCGGTTTTCCACCCCAATAAATTTGCTGATAACCCAAGATTATTGACAAAAACTCTGGCATTCAAAGTCCCGTCATAAAACAAGTTTTTTACTCCTATCGTCATAGGTTGCTGTGAGCCAGGAACCTTAATGTGCGAAGGAAAGACTAAACTCGCTTCTTCTATAAATAAACCTTTCCAAATACGAGTTTTCAGAATTGAATCAGCAGCATTGACATACATGGAAGTGTCCAGCCTCAAATTACTGGGAGAAGTCACTACCGATTGGTCAAGCGCCACTTGAGTTAGGCGCAAACCAAAGCCATCCATTCCGGGAATTCTGATAGTTTTATTCGCCCCTGCAGAGGCCATCCAGTTGGTCATACTGGAGTCAATCGATATTGTAAAGTCTAATAATAAAGGAATGTTGGTATTGTCATTATCTGTAAACTCTTGTAAAGCATCTACTTTGAGTCGAGCACGAATCTGGCCTGCTACAAACTTTTTGTCTGCAATATCCACCCAGGAATTCTGAGAGGCTTGGGCGGCAGTAAAGTTGCTGTTGTCTCCCACAACTTCGAGCTCCCCTACCCCAATTGGCACTTTCAAACTACCTGTCACCAAACTCAAACGAGCCTTTTTCTCACAATATCCAGTGTCGTTGACACACACATTCCTAGCAATAAATCCAAGTGTTTTAGTAGTATCAGAGAATATGTTAATTAATGAACTCATCTCTAACCAACTAAACTGGGTATTAAACATCCAGCTTGTATACATGAGTCCGCCTTTTCCAGTCATGTCCATACCAATTGGTAAAACCGCACCTGGAACGTCTTTCATTTGGCTGATTTTGTAATTCGTCTTTGCATCAGAAAAAGCGCTCAAGGAAGCCATTTTCGCTTTGTCTTCCAGTTTCACGGAATCAACAATCCAAGATTTATCCTTAGATGCTTGCGCTTTTCCTCTAATTGCAACAAACTGTCCATTGATATTGGCTACTACCAAAGAGTCAAAAAACACCCTGACTTTCCCAATAACAACCGGCATCATCACGTCGGCAGTTCCATAATAAAACCACAAGGAATCATTGTAATTGATGGGTCCTGGAGCACTACCTGGAGGTAATACGGTCCGAACTGTATCAGGTCTATATCGGTAAGCATCTATAATTTCTAATCGATGATGCCCGAGCCGAACGAACATTTTTGATGTAATAGGATTGAATTGGAAATGTGACCTGACCGTTGGATTGGCTCTTTGCCTCGCAACTATTGAATCAACCACGGTACTTTTACAAGCATTACCACAGTCAACAGGAGTCATGTTCCTAAATATATTGGCTACATATCTAGCCAAAGTATCAGCTCGTTGTGTAGAATCTCCTTTTACATTGTAGATATATACATA
>JAIXUI010000065.1 GCA_027484125.1 Bacteroidota bacterium
GGAGCAGCAGCGAGTCGTAAGCTGGAGGTGGTTGATTTGAGTGGCAAGGTGCTACGCACGGTAGTGATGGAGAACGCGACTGCGGCTGAGATTGACCTAAGTGATTTCGCGCAAGCGGTATATCTGCTCCGCGCAACCGGCAACGGAAGTGTTTCGGTAACGAAGTTTGTGAACGTGCGATAAGCGCAATATTCATGATATGAAAAGCGATCGCCGAGGGGAAACCCTCGGCGATTCTTGTTTTCAAGAAGAGTTAAGGTTCTGGTTTTCACCATTGAAACAGGAGATATATCTTTTTGTTAACAATTCTTGAAACAAGATTAGATACAAGCACCTGTTTCGAGCTAATTACTTCGTTTGGGGGCTTTATTTTCAATGTAAATCAAAAAAAATCTTCATCCTATTGTAGAATTAGTTTAAAATTAAATATTATTAACAAAATTAAATTAACTAAATTGCCGTTCAAATTGAAGCAAATGATTCGAGTTTTTCCGTCAAAAGTTGGTTTAAGCATCCTTTTTTGCCTGCTTATGTGGGTAGCAAAAGCGCAGACCACCTATTATTCAAGATCCACACAAACTATGTTTTCTAATCTTACAGATTGGGGAACGAATCCAGATGGTACAGGAGCAAATCCAATTTCAATCAATAGTACAGACCATTATGTGGTAAGAAATGGGGCGAACATCAACAGCTTAGGTTCTACTATAGAAGTAAACAACTTAACAATAGAAACGGGCTCTGTGCTAATTGACCAAACTTTAGCTATAGCAGGTAATTTGACTATAGTTGGTGGAAATATTCAAACTTCAGATGGTTCTTCCCGAGAGACAACCGTTGCAGGAAATGTCACAATTTCAGGAGGCGCTTTTACGATGGGAGCTGGAATAGCGACCTTAAGATTGATTTCGAACGGAACGGTAAACTTAAGTTCTAATGTTGCGACTTTGAATTGGAATATTCAAATTGACGCGGCCGCCACTGTAAACCTATTAGCAGCGCTTTCAATACCTTCCGGAATTACATTAAATGTGATGGGACGATTGAACCTTACCGCAGATATGGGAGGGAACAGTTATACAGTATCAGGTGCAGGAACCTTTACTTTGGCAGCTGATGCAACGTTAGGAATAGCGCACACCGCAACCAATGTGGTAGTTGATCATGCTGTTTCAGGATTAATAAGAACGAATACTAGAACCTTTACAGTTGCCTCAATTATTTCGTTGTATGGCACCGGAAATCAAACATTGGATGTTTCGAATTATCCTACCAATGCTAGGTTATACACAGGAGGTTCAGGAACAAAAAGCATTAGTGGAAACTTGGTTTTTGCGAATCAAGCTGCAATGAGTAGCGGTACAAGAAGCACCTTAAGGGTTGCAGCGGGCACAACATTTTCTGATGCAGGTTTTAATTTAACCTTTCAAAATACTACCAATGCAACTGGAACAGATTTAACTGTGGATGTGGCAGGGAGTTATAGTTCTACAGGTTCAGGTTCAATAATTTTTTCAAATAGTGTTGGAGGAGGTGGAATACGAGCAGTCACAGGAACGACATTTGGAGATTTTATCATAAGCACTGCCACTACAACTCCTATTGGTATAATGTCACCATCGGGAAGTGCAAGTATTGGATTTAGAAACATCACATATAATGGCACAGGAGCATCGGCCACCACATTCGTTCCACTTAGATTAAATGCTACCAATACTACTTTTGTGACAGTTAGCCTGAATATAAGTAATTCACCTTCTACGCTAACAAATGCAGGATTTCAATTTTCGGGGGCAACCTCCGGCGGTACTATTACTTTACAAGGAGCATTAAACAGTACTTCTTCCTCCACTTCATTTTCCATACTTGAAAATAATGCAACTTCACCGATTTTTATTTTTGGGGGAAGTTCTGCTCAGAATATTTCATTGGGAGCCAATTCAACCTTGTTTGGCATAAATACCCAAATGACTTTGAACAATGCATCAGGTATCGCACTAGTTGGGACTCGAACTATCACCCTCGCAGGAACCATTAGAGTTACTAATGGCTCTGTTACACCAGGGACTAGCACATGGGCTTATAATGCCAATACAATTTTAGAATTTAATGGTTTAGCCGCTCAAAATACCAATTCCAACATTTTCCCAAACACTGCCATCAATACTTTGAGAATTAACAATGTGGCTGGGGTTGTGTTACACTCGGCGCGTTCTGTTTCGAATTTAGATTTGGTACTTGGGTTGCTCACCACTACCACCACCAACCTGCTCACCGTTACTGGTACAGGAGTGACAAGTGTAACTTTTCCATTTGATGGGTCATCGTATGTGAATGGACCATTAACTCGAAGAATGCCAACTTCTTTAGGAGTACCATCCAACTACGTTTGGCCGGTAGGGAAATCGTTATATACCCCATTTACGATGGGCAATTTGACCATTTCTTTTGGCTTATCATCTCCATCAATTCGAGTTGAAGCCTTTGATGCAAACAGTGGAGGAACCGCAGGAACCGGTTTTACGTCACTCAATACCAATCGATATTGGTCCGTAAATTCATCGGGATCTCTTTTTATAACCACCATGGTTCCTGCATTATTTCAGCCAGGTTTATCGAGTACCGATGCCATTGGATTTTCTACTACGTTAGCCGGAACCTACAATTCATTAGGCGGAAACATAATTTCAGGCATTTTAACCAGTAATAGTAATCAAACCACCATTGCAGGATTTTATAACATAGGTACCAAAATAAATTTGAATGCAGGCACCTATACCATTGGACCGGGGGGGAACTATTCAAACCTTGCTGCAGTGGCATTAGCCATAAGAAATGCGAATGTAACAGGTCCAATAACCTTCGAATTTAATGCTTCTTATGTTGGTGCATCACATGAAACATCCTTTCCAATCATCTTTTACCCCACAAGTTATACAGGCATTGGAGCGCCTCATACCATAACGATTCGTCCTGCATTAGGAGCAGGGGCCAAAACCATTAGCGGAAGTTCTTCAACACCGCTAATTGATATTTTTGGATTGGACAAATTGGTTATTGACGGCAGACAAGGAGGGGTAGGAACCACACGTTCATTAGAAATTTCCAATACCAATACTTCTGCGGGAACAATTCGATTTGGCAATGATGCTCAATACGATACCTTACGCTATATCAATATTAGGGGTAGAGCGCCTGCAGGTCAAGCAGTAGTGGTACTGGCTTCCGGTGCGTCGAGTGCCGGAAATGATGGTATTGGCATAGTCAATAACAGAATTTACGATGGTACAAGCACTCCGATTGTGGGGATTATTTCTACTAATGATTTATTAGGCTCCTCAAATGACAGTGTTTATGTTGCAGAAAATGAAATCTTCAACTTTTTCTCAGCTGGAGCTGCTTCGTCAGGAATTAACATTACCAATAATGCTTCTTTTTGGCGGATAGAAAGCAATCACTTTTATCAAACAGCCACTCGAACGAATACGGCAAGTAACCTTAATTCAGCGATTGCAATTAGTACTGCCGGGACAGGAGGAGTAGGTTTTGTTATCGATAACAATTTTATCGGAGGCTCTGCGCCTGCATGTGGAGGTTCTGCTTGGACTTACAATGGCGCGGTAAGTCATCGTTTCAGGGCAATTGATATTGTCGCTGTTGGAACTAGTTCTCAAACCATCATAAGAGGAAACAAGATTAGTAATTTCAATTTTAATACAAATTCTATTGCAACAGGTATTCCTGGGATATTCTGCGGAATCAATGTGGTAGCAGGAAATGCAAGAATTGGTGGTGCTATTCCATCAGAAGGAAATGTTATTGGTGCAACCACTGGTTTAGACAGCATCATTGTCACAGCCAATACCAATGCAGCCGCTTCCTCGGCCATAGCTTCGTCTTCTAGTGATGTGGCCAACATTTATTATAATCAAATTGGTGCAGTAACCGTACTTGGATCTAGTGCTGCTATTAACCACGGATTTCGCTCAATTTGGTTAACTAATGCTGCTTCTCCTTTAAATATATATGGCAATACCATCGGAAATGCCACAGCACAAAATATAAGAGCCAATACTGCAAGCACTGAAATTGCTAACCCTCAGTATCTTACAGGAATTTGGTCAGCAGCGGCTGTGTCAACCATAGTGGATAGCAATACTGTTCAAAATTTCTCGTCAGCTTATATTCCATCATCTGCCATAGCTGGTAATTTTCATATTGCCGGTATCATTCTTTCAGGAACCGCTAATCATACCATCCAGCGGTCATTGATTAGAAGTTTATCTATGGCAGCTAACTACAGCGGCACAGGAACTAATTCACCTGGAATAGCTGGAATTATTATCAATGTTGGGGGGGGCGTGCATACAGTTAGTAGAAACACCATTCATTCTTTAAGTAACAGCAATACCAACCAAACTGCTGTAGTTGGAATTTTCTTTAACTCTGCATCTTTAGGGATTGTTTCACGGAATTTCGTTCACAGCCTTTCTTCAGGCTCAACTAGTGCAACCGGATTTATCGATGGAATTCGCATTTTAGGTGGTACTTCTGTTGTTCATAACAACATTGTTCGTTTGGGTAAAGATGCTTCGGGTGCAGATGTTACCATGGTTGGTGTTATCAACGGAATAGTTGAAAGCAGCAGCACGGCTAATTATTACTTTAATTCCGTTCATTTGAGTGGAAGTACTAACTCTACAACTCGTTCGTATGCTTTCAACTCAAATGTTACAACCAATGTTAGAATAATTCGTAACAACATTTTTTCAGTTACTAGGACAAATGCCGGAACTGGACGAAACTATGCAATCACAGTAGGTGGAACAGCGGCTAATCCTGCTGGTTTAACCATCAACAACAACCTATATTTTGTTTCAGGAACAGGTACTGTTCTTGGACGATTTAATAATGCGGATGTTTCTACACTTCAAGCTTGGCGTGTCAATGTTGGGCAAGATGCAAACTCTGGTGTAGGTAATCCTAATTTCGTAAATCCTGACGCGGATGCTTCATCTGTAAGTCTTAAAGTTCAAAGTCCAACACCTGCTGAAGGTGTTGGTGCTGCTATTGCTAGTTATGACACAGAGGATTTTGAAGGCGAGGTACGTGATTCTTTCGGACCAGTAGATATTGGTGCTGATGCAGGAAATAATACTTCAGCTGATAGTTACACTCCGATTATTGGCGCCATTACTCCCCTTAGTAATACTGCCTCCAATACAAATCGAACTATCACAGTTCAGTTAACTGACATTGGTACAGGTATATCAACTTCTGGCGCTACGCGTCCTACCATTTGGTTTAGGCGATCTGCGCCATCAGCAAGTGCTTGGGCGTCAACCTATGGGGTTTTAACTTCGGGAAATGCTAACGACGGACAATGGGAATTCACTATCAATTATTCAGCTCTATCGTTAACTCCAACTAATGGCGAGACCTATCAATACTATTTGGTAGTTCAAGACCAAGCCTCATCTCCTAATGTTTGGTTCAGCAATGTTGCTGCCGCTACCCCTGTGCATCCTGATGTAAACACTCAAACAACCGCTCCGGCTACTCCCTTTAGTTATTATATACTCCCTGGGGTACCCAGTATTGTTACAGTTGGAGTAGGAGGAGGCTATTCAAGCCTTTCCGGTGCATCAGGTCTTTTTAATGCTATTAATACTTCTTCATTAACAGGTAATACAACTGTGAAGGTGGTCTCTAACCTTATTGAAGATGGGAATACTCCACTTTTAATCACCGGAATGAGCGGTTATTCATTAACCATCGTTCCTCATGATACTTCTACGGTTGAGAAATCCATCATCATGGCTACCACTACCCAACCCATGATTCGTTTGTATGGAGTCAGTGGTGTAACCATCGATGGTAGGTTAAGTGGTTCCGGACAGAATTTACGTTTACGTTCTGAGAATGCTACATCAGGCAATATTCGTCCTATTGTTCAAATTAACCGAGGTAGCAGTAACATCACGATTCGCAACTGTATCCTAGAGTCACAAACCACTAACGTCACCGATACCCTGACCGGAATGATTAACTTGGGTGCGACCGGTAGCAATAGCAACATCAACATTGTAGCGAATGCTTTCCGTAACTACAGTGGCGCAACTACCCGAAATCGCTTCGTGATTTACAGTTTCAATGGAACTTCTAATAATAATGTCACCATTGGGGGAGCAGCCGCTGCCGATGGAAATACGTTCCAAGATGTTGGCATTAGCTCCTTTGGAGGCTATTTTATCCAAACGGTTACTGGAATGGGGACCGGTTGGGTGGTTAGAAACAATAACTTCAATTTCAATATCAGTAC
>JAIXUI010000139.1 GCA_027484125.1 Bacteroidota bacterium
CGGCTATTGAATCGTGAGTGTGAGGCGGGGAGAGTGTGCTTTAGGGGGAGAAGTAACGGCTCAGGGGGAGTGGTTATTCCCGCATATTGACCCCTACAACACGCCTTTGCCACCCACCTATTAGAAAACGGCACCGACCTGCGCTACATTCAACAACTCCTTGGACACGCTTCCACCAAAACAACGGAAGTCTATACCCATCTCACCAAAAGAGGCGAAGAAAAGTTGAAAAGTCCTTTGGATTTTTTGGAAGGAATTTGAGAAAAAACGATATTGCAAGAAGAGACAAAAACGCTCCTCAACCTCATTGAAAATGGATAACACTCTAATAATGAATACAATAAGCCACCTTCGCACGAAAGCGAAATATGCGCAATGCGTGATTCAACCCAATAGAGCGGAATATGCTCATTGCGTGATACATCCTCATACGGCATATATCACGCAAGAGTGCGCATATTAGGATGTTATAGGCAATATCATGATACACGAAATGGGAAAAGACGACTTGATAAAAAAGTTTGGAATTAAAGAACAAATTGATACTTCTTTTAGAGCCATTCTTAAAGAGAATACAGCTGAGGATTTAGATATTGAAAACAAAAATATGTCAATAAATTCTCGGAATATTGAATATTCAAAAACGGAATTTGGTTTTCATAGTTTTCAAACTCAAATTTTAGATGAGAGAAATAAAGCCATTGGATATATAGCAATAATTGTAACAAATACAAATGAAAGAATTGACGAATACTTCGTGATAGAACAATGAATAAGACAACAAATATAATTAACCAAATTGCACAAAGCAAAATTGAAATAGACCTTGGGTATCAAATTATATTGAATGAACCAACTTATAATTTTCAAGAAGTATTTTGTGAATTGCGAAATTATATATTTAATTCAATTCCTGACAAAACAAATTATTACTCAGAAACTTATAAAAATGCAATAAACTCAATTCCATTAAAACCGACGATTACGACAGTTGTGATATTGAAAAGTTTTTCAACTAAAATTGCGTTTAATAAATTAGAAAAACTTCCTACAAGCGAACATGGAAAAAAAATAATAGCATTACTTTGGATATTCAAACAAACAGACACTGAAAGACGAAATACAGAATGTGAAAAAGGATGTGGACATGAATGGCATAACATTGAATAAAAGAAATACTGCCACTAACATCCCTCCGAGTAGCCTCAGTCCCACTAACCAAAAGCCCCAGAACAAGCCTTCTTGTTTGGGTCTTTTGCATGACTCGGTGTTGGGCTACGCCTGCTGTTAAATCTTGAGCGTGTGGCGGGGGGAGTGTGTTCTTTAGGGGGAGCAATAGCGGCTCGGGGAGAGTGGATGTTCCGGCATATTGACCCTTGCCAAACGCCTCCACCACCCATCTTTTAGAGAAAAGTACCAACGAGCGCTACCACCTATCACTCCCCCAAGGATTTGAACAAATAAAAAGACCCATAGACCACCTCGAATAATAAGATTTTCTAACTTAGCAATGCGGAGCAAGCAGCAAGATGAAACCACTAAAAGTCTCAAACACCCAAGTCTGATGCAAGCAGTTTCATATATCTCCACCACTACCCCAATTGTCAGCTCCCCCAAAACTAGTACAGTTTAAAAGTTTACAAAGTCCGCTAACTTTAAATTGTAACCAGAATGAAAAAGAGCAAGTTTAGTCCAACCCAGATTGCTGCAATACTCAAGCAATTCGATGAAGGTAAGTCCGTTGAGGAGTTGTCCCGCGAGCATGGGATAACAAGAGCCACCTTCTACCAGTGGCGTAAGAAGTTTGGTGGCTTAGAGGCCACGGAGTTAAAGCGTCTCAAAGAATTAGAAGAGGAGAATGCACGTTTAAAGCGCATGTACGCAAGCTTAGCTTTGGAACTTGATACGGCGAAGTACATCATAAAAAAGCTCTAAAGCCCTGCGATAAGCGAGCTATGATGGTGCATATTCGTAAAGAACGACCCAAAGACATCGGCAGGGCGTGTCGTGTTATGTCAACGAGTCGCAGTAGTATGAATTATCGCTCTGTATTAAATGATCAACCACTGGAAGAGAAACTCCAAAAATTAGCCCAGGAACATCCTCAGGAAGGATTTTGGAAGTACTTCTTTAGACTAAGAAATACAGGGGAAGAAGCCAATCATAAGCGCGTATACCGTGTATATCGTAAAATGGGATTACCCATGCGCAGAAAGACCAAGAAACGGCTTCCAAAGCGAGAAAAGGCTCCATTAGCGGTTCCGCCAACCTTTACACATACATGGAGCATAGATTTTATGAGCGACGCATTGGTGAATGGTAAAAAGTTTCGAACTTTTAACATCATCGATGATTTCAACAGGGAAGTATTGTTCGTTGAAATAGACTATTCCCTAAAGAGCAACAGAGTCATTTGGGTATTGAATCACTTAATCAAGCGATACGGTAAACCAGCAAAAATCAGAATGGATAATGGTCCTGAATTCGTGGCAACGATTTCACAAAAGTGGAGTGAGGGCCAGCATATCGACTTTCAATATATCCAGCCTGGAAAGCCCATGCAAAACGGGTATGTGGAACGATTTAACGGGGTTTACCGCAAAGGAGTACTCGATGCATACGCATTCAGTAGTTTAGACGAGGTGAGAGCAATAACCGAGCAGTGGATGTATGATTACAACTACGTGAGACCACATGAATCACTGGGAAATATGTCTCCAGTGCAGTACCGCCAAAAAGCTGAAGAAAAATGTACCCCTTCAAAGGGGCTTCGTTCCGCTCCGGCTACGCCTCCGCTCCACTCAGCCCCTTTGAGAAACATTGGAGTGTAATGAAAGAAATAAGAGAATGTCTATTTTTAAACTGTACTAGAAATGGGGAGTAGACAC
>JAIXUI010000038.1 GCA_027484125.1 Bacteroidota bacterium
GGTCAAAACGGTATCGAGTCCGTTATTATTCGCAACAATTGACGCTAAAGGCGTTGCGAATGTTCCGCCTACGGTATCCAACAACCAGGTGTAGGTTACCGGAACACCACCAGCGCTATTCACTGAAGAGTTCCAGCTGATGTTGTAAGAGGCTGGCGCATTTTGTGGCACGTTTACTACGGCACCGTCTGCTGGTCCTACCAAAGCAAAGTTCGACAAGGTGTCGATGCTGCGATTCAAGGTGATGGTAAATGGAACATCGGCGGAAATGCTGTCGGCAGTATTCTTGGCAACTACTGTCCATTGAACGGTGGCTCCGCTTCCAGCGGGTACATTAAGCGATGCTAATAGGTTATTGATTGCAGCTCCGGTTAAGGTTAGTGCGGCATCCAATCCATTGTTGTTAGCAGAAATAGAAGCAAGTGGTGTTGAGAATGTTCCACCAACGGTATCTAATAACCAAGTGTAGGTTGGAGCATTTCCAGGAGCACTGTTTAATGACGCATTCCAAGTAATGGTATAAGAAGAAGGGGCATTTTGAGGTACATCAACTACTGCATTATTGGCTGGTGCAGTCAAGCTAAAGCTTGCTAATGTATCAGGATTATTCCAAATGGTAATGGGGCGCGGCTGATCAGCCAACATGGTTAGAATACCAGACTTCGCTCGTACCGTCCACCAAAGCGCTTTACTTGTGCCGGCTCCAATGTTAAATGCATTAACTACAGAAGCGAGTACCGCCTCGGTTAGGCTAAATTGTGTTTGGCTGCCGCTGCCATCTGCATTCGCAACTATTAAAGGATTGGCAAATGAACTTCCAACAGTATCCAACAAAAATTCATATTGAACGTTAGAGCCGGATGCTTGCGGAATTGCAGGATCCCAGCTAGCAACAGCTGCAGAAGCTTGTCCAGGATGATACACCAGATTGATAGCGGCTGGAGGTGCTGCTAAAGAATAAACGGATAGCGTATCGGTTCCAAAAGTGAGTGCTAAATCAAATGGCATGTGCGCCAAAGTACTCAGGGTATCTGCCTGAGCTCGTACAGTCCAAATGAGTTGAACTGCTTGCCCGGGCTGGATGCCACGGCCCGCTAAAAGCGTAAGCACCTGATCGCTGGTCAGGGTTAGCGAAGTATCAGCTCCTTGGTTTTGGCTTAACCATGGGGTGCTGAAATTACCTCCTAACGTATCCAGTAAAAAGGTGTAGGTAGCTGGCACGTTGGTGGTTGCAACGGTTCCATTCCAGCTAATGTTGATAGGAACACTTCCTGCCCTTGGCAAAGTTACTGCCGTGCCATTCGACGGAGTAAGCAGGTTGAAGTGTGCCAAACTGTCTTGTGCTCTAA
Organism: Bacteroidota bacterium; assembly: GCA_027484125.1. Classification (GTDB taxonomy): domain Bacteria; phylum Bacteroidota; class Bacteroidia; order UBA7662; family JAIXUI01; genus JAIXUI01. Next base: position 1,350 of record JAIXUI010000038.1, read on the forward strand.
CGCCGACTGCTGTCAGCATCACAAGCAAAAGCAAGCTTAGGTTAAATAGACGTTTTTTCATGTAACACTTATTGGTTTATGCCTTAACCCATTTCTAATGTATAAGGTTTTAATGCATCTAAACTTTAACACGATAACCTTACATTTTTTGTCTATTAAAAAATTATAAAATTATTTCGGATATAATTATCCTTTTAAGAATATATAAATATATTTGTCCCCATATATCTTTAATATCATGAACGAGAAACTCGCCAAACTCCATCAAGAACAACATACCTGGCGCAACCAGGTTGACTTCTACCGGGATGAAATCCGCATCTTCCAGAAACAACTGGGAGAAGTTGCAACCCGAAATACGCACCAAGATGTCATGTCGCAGGTCGAGTCTTTCCAAAACAGATTCATCGCCCAAATCGATTGGATGGATCGCTTTGAACATGAAGTGAAACAACTCGAAACCAAGATCGAAGAGCGTATGATTAAAAATCCTGTGGCTTATGATCATCAATCCATAGAATGGGATGGTAAAGAGCGAAAGGATTATGAAACTGAATTGAAAATGTTTCAAGAACTTAAGGAAGAATTTCATCGCTTCCTTACCAAGCATTACTGATTCCTTGAATTAGCTAAGGCAGAAAGCTATTTTTGGGCAACCATGAGAATAGTTTTCTGCCTTTTGCTTTTTGGCTTGTTCGCGTGTGAACCTGCGCCGCCAAACCAAGATGCTATCCAACAAGAGATTAAAGGTCTTGAATCCGATATTCGGAATAATCCTACCATTCTTGATACTGGAAAAGCGCTCAAAGTAGTTGACCTGTATCTGCAATTCCAAAGGCTCTATCCTAAAGACTCTTTAAGCCCCGAATACCTTTTCAAAGCCGCCGATGTTTCCAGGGGTACCGGCCGATTTGAACAAGCGCTTCATTTATTAAAGTCATTTGAAATGGCTTATCCTGCTCATCCTCGCAGGGCAGTTTGTGTGTTCCTTCAAGGCTATATTTATCAAAACGACTTGAGCAGTTTCGCACTTGCTGACCAAGCTTACCAAAGATTTCTCGAAAACTTCCCTAACCATCCTCTTGCACCTGAGGCCCGTAACATGCAAGCCATGATGCAAATTCCGGAAGCAGAACTCATGGATCGTTTTCGCTCAGGAAAAGGCTTAAGCCAAGATTCTCCTGATTCTTCTCAAACTCCCTGATGCGCTTCTGGCAAACAGCGGTTCAAAAATCTATTATAAGGGGCTGTGTCTGCTACAAATGCCGCTATTGCTTCGAAAATTTCAGGGCTGAAAATTCTTTCAGGATGAAGTTTTAGCGTAAAAACAAAATGTTTTTGTCTCAAATAGGGTAACGCAGGATGGTCTTTGTCATATCCCTTAGGCGGCCTACTTAACTGGCCTTCTTCAATCATCACAAAACCACATGCTTGCAGCTTGCCTACAAGCGCTAAGTATTCTTCTTGGCAATAATCAATCTCTTGACGGATGTTACGTAAGTACTCTGGCTCAGGCATCCACGTACCGGCAGCCATAAATTGCTCATCTGGCCCAAGATGAAGGTAATAACCGGCTCCCGGCCACTTTCTTCCTCCTTGGCTGATGTAAAATCCAAAGTGGGTCTTGTAAGGCGACTTATCGGTTGAAAACCGAACATCTCGATTGATTCTAAAAAGACATTGACGAGCTTCCATCTCAGGCAGGGTTGAGTCCGCTGTTCGCATTGCGGCAATTAACTCATCCATCCAAATCAGAATCGCTTTCTTCAATGCTTCATACCGCTTTTTTTGGCCATCAAACCAATCTTTACGGTTATTTTCCCTTAACTCAGAAAGGAATGGAAACACATCTTCCGGAAATGGACTCATTGCTGTTGCTGATATAACCTCGCTAAATACTTGCCTAGAATGTCGAACTCCAGATTAACGGAATCTCCAACTTTTCGCTGATGAAAATTAGTATGTTCCCATGTATAAGGAATCAAGGCTATGGAAAAGTAGTCTGGGCGGCTTTCTACTACCGTTAAACTTGTGCCATTAACGGCTATTGAACCTTTAGGTACGGTTAAAAAGAAGGGTGCGGAATCATGTTGAATACCTATTTCCCACGAGCCGTTTCTATCATCTAATTTCACAATCGCTCCAACGGTATCCACATGCCCTTGTACCATATGTCCATCTAAACGGCCTCCTACCGGTAAGCATCGCTCAAGATTGACCAGATACCCGGGTTTCCACTGGGAAAGTGCTGTTTTTCGCAAGGTTTCTTCTATGGCCGTAACCCAATAGCCGTCCTCGTTAATTTCGGTAACAGTTAGACATACGCCATCGTGCGCTAAACTTTGATCCACTTTCAACTCCTGGTCAAAAGCAGATTTAAATTGAAAATGGACGTTAGATCCGAAGGTTTTCACCTGCATCAATTTCCCCATTCCCTCAACAATTCCTGTAAACATCTTATCGCAATAAATTAACTATTCCCCTCAGGAACTGGGTTTCTACACCACCAAGTCGGGTATAGTAAACGGTGCACTGATAAAAATACGCACCTTCCGAACATGGTTGTCCGGTTTGGCTGCTTATTCCATCCCATAGGATGTCGGGATTTTGAGTATTGAAAACTTCTTGTCCCCAGCGATTCAATATTTTCATTTCTACCTTTTCAACAGCCCGATAAGGAAAGGGTTTGAATCGGTCATTTTTACCATCTTCATTGGGAGTGAAAACATTGGGCAAGGTATATTCCGGACAATTATCTACGCAGAAGAAAATATCCCTAGAAGATTCATTGTAAGAAGAATCTACTGCTACCAGACTAAAGCAACCTGCCGATGATCGGGTAGAACGAAAGGTGTAGGTTCGGGCATCCTTCCCAACAGAATCAATTTGTATAAAGGGATCTCCAAGCTTAGGGCTGTAGTAAATCCTGAATTTCAGCAAATCATCAAAGCAGTCTTGCAGCGGAAGGGTCCAATTCAAGGTGTTTTCTAAAGCTACGCAATTTGAATCTAATGTAAATGTCATCGGACATGGTGGAACGGTATCTTTGGGGAAATCACAAGAAATCTGAGTTCGGTTTAAGCTTATTGAAGGCAGATTCCCAGTTCTAAATCCACCAACAGACAGTACTTTATAGCAATAAATCACCCCATTGGTCAACTCCCGATCGGTATAGGTATTGGCTCCAACCACTGTATCAATTGGAATAAAAGCTCCTAGATTTTCACGATAGACGATGAAAGAATCAACGGTCCAATTAACGGCATAAGACCAGTCTAATCGAATTCTCGCACTTTGAGGCGTTAACTTCAGGAAGTGTGTTGAAGCAGGACGTGTTTTTCCAACAGGTTTATTCGAATCCCAAAGCAAGTTGATTTTGTAGTACCACGCTTTATCTTGAGTATTAAGATTGGTATCCAAGAAAGCGGTATCGGTGAGCGCTGCCAGCCAGGGGCCGGTAGCTTGGTAAATAGACAGCGCACCATTCATGGCAGGATTATCCGCTCTCGTAAGCTCATACTTATAAGGACCTGGAAATTGCGTGGTATCTAATTGTGTTGGAAGGGCCCATTTTACTTGAACAGCTCCATTGGTTTTAGAAGTAGTACTAACGTCTGCTTGAGCCAAAACCGGCAAATCGCGCAAAACCACCTGACAAACCTCTGCAGAGGCATAGGACTCGGCCTGAGAGGTAACAAAAGTTCCAGGGCCATCAAAAAATGCGGTAACTCGATAACAATATTCCACACCGGAAGCAAGTCCATTCCCATTGTCATCGTCCACCAAAGTGGTACTATTTCGTCCAACCACGGTATCAATCAGTGTAAAACCGGTATAAGCGGGCACCCCAGTTTCACAGGTGTCAGGATTCCATCCGGAAGGGCCTTGTTTGCGATAAATTTTATACCCTGAAGCGTTGTTACAAGGATGAGCATCCCAGTTCAGGGTAATGGCGCCACCACGAGAGGTGGCGGTGATATTTTTAGGAGCGGGCGCAACTACCCTAATTCTCCAAGATTGAAGTGCAACCAAGTTCGGCAGACCATTGTCAACCGCTCGAAATACCACCGAATAAGGCTGATTTCTTACCTGCGAACAATCTGGCGTCCATCGAAATACTGAAGCTACTGCGGCGTTTCCATTTACAGGCTGCTGAAATACTGCGGGGTTAGTAGGCAAATTAAACATGCCCGAACTTGCCGTCAAGGTTATTCGATTCAAGTCAACGTCGGTAGCCCTCACTACAATTTGCAATGGCTGACCAACTTCAATACAAGTATCTCGCAGCGTTTCAAAAACGGGTGGATTGTTGGAACACGCATCAATATCAACCTGCATATCCCGGGTTATTTCTCCAATTAGAATTCCATTTCTCCATTCACGAATAAGAATAGCGATGTTGTATTCTCCTTGTTGAACAGGCTTATCCCAGGTAAGATCTCCCGTTACAGGATCTAGGCTAAAGAAAAAACTGGCATTTGGAAAGGTATATCCGGGAATTGGTAAGCCTTGATCACCTCTACAAGTAGTTAAGGAATAACTTAAACTGTCTCCATCACGGTCGAAGGCTCCTGGATTGTGCATGAAAAGCCGATTGGTACAACCACGGTCAATTGGCGGATACAACAGAGTAGGTGAATTATTAACTCCCAAAAAAGGATTGATTACCAAGACTGTCTGAATGTAAAATGGAATAGAAATAGAATTGGGGATGTTGATTACGCCACCGTTTCTATTAGGGTCTTCAACCGAAATGGTGTAAGAAGCTGGACCAGGATAAGTGTGTTGAGCAATATAAATATTACGTCCAATGTCATTACCCAAGGGGGTTTGGTTGGTTCTGGGAATTGAATCCTGCGTATTATCGCCCCATTTAACCAACAGCTCGGGCCGGTCTGCCGCATTGGTGAGTTTCGTATAGGTAACCACTGTTATTTCATACGTATTGCCGCTTACATGCCTGTAAGTGATTTCGCCTCCCCTGTTGTGCGTGGCCTTAGCCACGTAAACATTGCATAAGAAGAAGACGAACCATAATAAAGATCTACCCATAAACTCTGATTAACGACAAAATAACCATTTATTTCCCATCCTTATGTTAAAGGACTTAACGGTCTATTTATGTTTATTATTTGCCTATCAGCATTAAACAAAGTCCATTTAAATATTTTGACACTATAGTTTTATTCTTAATATTTTAATATTCAAAGTTCAAATAGACCTAAATGCCTTTAATTATTCATTTTCAAACTTTTTAGTCGCATTAAAGACCTTCATATCTGTTTATATTTTGATAATTATTAACATATAAATGTTTACCTATCTATTGCAAACACATAGCCTTTAGCCTAATTTTGTTCAAGCATTCACAATCAAACATTAAACAAATGAAACCTTCAGAGTTTAGCAGAAGAGTCAATGAGCACGCAAGTGCACTCAAAGCCTACGCCGTTTACCTAACTCAGGAACGCGAGGAAGCCAATGACCTGCTTCAGGAAACTTACCTGAAGGCCTTTTCAAATTATCAAAAGTTCACGGAGGATACCAATATCAAAGGCTGGTTGTACACCATCATGAAGAACACCTTCATCAACAACTACCGCCGCAATGTGAAGCGTAATACTTTCCTCGATAATTCAGATTCCGGTTACTACCTCGACAGCGTTTCTCATTCAAGCGACAATGGCGCTTCCACAAAACTTGCACTGGAAGACATCAATGCTGCGATTTCAGCGCTACCCAAAGATTTGAAGGAAGCGTTTATGATGAACTACACCGGGTACAAGTACCAGGAAATCGCCGACCATTTTGACATTCCTATCGGAACGGTAAAAACCAGAATTCACCTCGCACGTCAAGTGCTGAAGAAAAAATTGCGCGACTATGGAGTAAGCTTTGGACTCACTGCTTAACCTATACTTCGAAACGATTTCCATATACGGCCCCAAGTTGGGGCCGTTTTCTTTTCCGCCGCCTTTCTTCTAACTATCTTCGCGAGGCATCAATCAGACCTTTATGAGCCACCCCGTGCTTCCTGACTTTTCGAATACTGCCATCGCTTATGCTTCTAAAGACAAGCATGCACTTAATCGTGCTTACTGGCTTTTCAAAGCCATGAACTCTGCTACATTAGTAAATGTTGGTGCTAAGCTTACCCATTGGGCACTTGCGATGAAGTTGCCCATTCAGGGAATCATCAAAGCTACCATTTACAAGCAGTTTTGCGGTGGTGAGTCTATTTCAGCTTGCGAAAGCACCATCGATGCCCTGCATCAATTCAAAGTGGGCACCATCCTCGACTATTCCGTTGAAGGAATGGCTGACGAAAAAGCTTTTGACGCCTGTGCCGACGAAATTGTTCGAACCATCCATAAAGCCAACGGAGACAAGCGAATTCCTTTCGCAGTTTTTAAATTAACAGGCGTAATCCGATTTGGCTTACTAGAGAAAAAAAGCACCAATGAAAAATTAACAGCTGAAGAAGAACAAGAATGGCAAAAAGCATCAGGAAGAGTTATGCGCATTTGTTCAGAAGCCGCTAAAATCGGACAGATGCTTTTCATAGATGCTGAAGAAAGCTGGATTCAGCCTGCTATCGACGAGCTTACGGAAGCCATGATGCAGGAGTTTAATCAAAATCAGGCTGTCGTCTTCAATACCATTCAACTTTACCGCCACGACCGCTTGCAATACCTCAAAGATGCTTATAGCAGAGCAGAAAAGGGCGGATTCTACCTCGGACTGAAACTGGTAAGAGGCGCATACATGGAAAAAGAAAGAGCAAGAGCTCAGAAAATGAGCTATCCTTCCCCTATTCAACCAGATAAAGCCGCTTCTGACCGTGATTATAACGATGCCTTGAAATTCTGTGTCGCTCGCATTGAACGAATTGCGCTTTGTGCTGGCACACACAATGAAGACAGTTGCAGACTACTAGCTTCCCTCATGGCAGAACATCATGTCAGTCAAAATCACCCGCACATTTGGTTTAGCCAACTGCTAGGCATGAGCGATAACCTATCCTTTAACCTAAGCAACGCTGGTTATAACGTGGCCAAATATGTACCATATGGACCTGTTGAAGCAGTATTGCCCTATTTAATCCGAAGAGCGCAAGAAAACACTTCCATCGCAGGTCAAATGAGCCGAGAGCTCGGACTTATTTTAGCAGAAAGAAAGCGAAGACAAAAAGCTTGATTTTTTCGTTAGTAAAGCGAGTATTACTTATGAGAAAATCAATCTTCCTGTTGGTGGCTAGTTTTATCCTATTGGGTTGCCAAAAAGATGACAACACCATCTCCCCTCCTACCGGATCCGGCAGTTTAAGCTGTTCAGTGAATGGGCAGTTTTGGGGCGCTAACCAAGAGTTAACTGCTTCAAAAGGGACAACACTAACTATAAACGCAAAAAACATCAACGGCTCCAGCTTAAGCCTCATTCTCACAGATCTCGACACGGGGGTATATATCATCTCCGCCGATCGCAATAAGGCTATTTTCAGTGAGTCAGCATCATCTTTTCTTAGCACAAATAGCAATCCGGGCAGCCTAAGCATCACCCAGCATGACACTATAAAAGGAAACATCAAAGGATCCTTTCAGTTTGCGGGAAGAAATGCGGTTGGCGCTACCAGAACCATCACACAAGGAAGTTTTGACTTGTTATACAGCCGGTAAGCATGTCCAACAAAACCAAGGTAAATCGATATAAAATCCGTTACAATGAAGGAAAAGTTGGACAGAAGCCCGGAACATTCTCCATTCCAGAAACAGCACTTCCAACCCAAATAAACGCCTTTATCTTTTCGGAAAATTACTTTCGGGAGGAAAAAAACCCTAACCTTGATGCGCTTATGATGGAAGCAGAACACCATCCTGAACGCACTTACTGGATTGATTTACAAGGCTTTCAAGACGCAAATGCACTAATAAAGATTGCTTCTCTCACCAAGCTAAACCCACTGGAGCTAGAAGACATTATCAGTACTTATCAACGTCCCAAAATTGAAGAGCATCCTAATCATCTGCTAATCATAGGCCAGCAGTTATATCTTAATTCGCAAGAGGAAATAGAAACCGAGCAGATTTCCTTCATTGTAGGAAGTCAAATGCTTTTTACCCTCCAAGAAAACCATTATGACAAATTAGAGGCGGTCAGAAATCGATTAAGACAAGGAAAAACAAAAATCAGAAGTAAAAGGCCGGATTACATCGCTTATGCGCTGATTGACTTAATCACCGACCATTACTTTGTGGTATTGAATCATATTGGCGAACGTTTAGAAAAGCTAGAAGAAGAACTATTAACGGCTCACCATGAACTCAACCGAAATCAAATTCTTTCCGTTAAAAAGGATTTGTTACTTATCAAAAGAACCATTTGGCCTACCAGAGAAAAGATTAACACCTTAGTCAGAGGCGACTTCAACTGCATTTCTGAGGAAATAAGGATTTTCTGGAGAGATGTCTATGACCATACCGTTCAAATTATGGAGCTTACAGAAACCTACCGGGAAGCTTCAACCAGTTTAATGGATTTATACATGTCGAGCGTAAGCAACAGAATGAATGAAATCATGAAAGTGCTGACCATGGTTTCTACCATTTTTATTCCGCTTTCGTTTATTGCTGGTGTGTATGGCATGAACTTTTCCCCAACAGATGCTACTGGTAATGCCTTAAAGTGGAACATGCCGGAACTTTATCACCCCTGGGGTTATCCCGCAATTCTACTTTTCATGGTGATAGTTTCAGTTTTTATGCTGGTCTATTTCCACAAGAAGAAGTGGCTATAAAATCTCAATGACACCCTTTTACCATTTTATCACATACAACAATGATAAAAACCGCATTAATTACCGGACCAACAGGCGGAATAGGAAAAGCAACTGCTGAAAATCTAATTGCCGACCACGACCTCATTCTTTGGTGTAGAAAACCTCATGAGCATCATGCTTTAGTGAATCACTTACTGCAAATTCGGCCAACTGCCAATATTTGGCTATGCGGCTGCGATTTAGCAGATTGGAATCAGGTGAAGAATGAAGCGAAAAAAGTCTTGTCATTAACGGACAAACTCGACACGCTCATTTTGAATGCCGGCCAATATGCCCATCCATGTCAATACGTAAATGGGCTGGAAATCAACTATCGTGCAGGCCACCTTGGGCATACTTTATTGGCAATGTTACTTAAGCCCATGCTTGAAAAGTCAGCATCTCCAAGAATCATTGCTTTAAGCTCCATTGCGCATCGAGCGGGAAAGGCTCTTCGTCCGTTTAAAACCATGAATAGCCACAATTCCATACAAGAATATGCTGATTTAAAACTAGCCAATCGGCTTTTCGCAATTGCCTGGAGTCACTTGTTTCCCCACATTCCAGCAGTTTCTCTGCATCCAGGGGTAGTTGGAAGCGGCTTTGGAAACAAAGGAGGATGGTTGGTTAAGCTTGTTTTTAGCTTGCTGAAGCCTTTCATACTTACTTCAGAACAAGGTGCTAATACCAGCATTTGGTTGAGCCGGCAGCCTCAAGATTACCTCATGAATCAAGCAGGCCATTACTTCTACCAATGCAAACCAACCGACACAAAAGGCTGTAGCAAAAAATTGAACGAAGCATTATCACTTTGGGGAGCCAGCCACCAAGTTTTGATTCCGGTACTGAAGTCCTGAAAAAATCAGAATCGGTATCTAAACGATAAGCCAGTTGAAATTCCCTCTTTTCTCTCAGAGGTTAGGGGGAAATGGGGCTTCAAGTCGAGGCTTAAGATAAATGGAGCGTCCGGAAACCGATATTCTATGCCAGCAATCAAATCGATGCCAAAACTTATGCCTTCTTTATAACCGCCTAAATGAAGTCCGGCACCCGGATACCAGTAAAAATTACTACTTCCAAATTGTTGCTGAAACTCCCATAAAGCGGTAACCATCAATCCATTGTCAAAGCGTTCCAACAAAGTTTCTATTCTACCTGTACCAAGATTTTGTTGAAACGTTAATCCGAAATAACTGTCTTGGAGACTGCTTAGCCTGATGCCAATGTTGGTATCGCCAGATTTGGAAGTTTTTCTGCCATCTTGAGAGAAGCCTGAAAAGGCAAGACCAAGCAACGAGAAAAATAAAATGATGCGTTTCATGGATCAAAGAACCGCAGTACTACCGAAAAAGGCACAGAATAATTTACAATAACCATAACTGACCTGCAGGCGTATGGATTGTTTTATCTTCGCAGCATGCTAACGCTGACTCAACTCAAGGAGAATACTGAACTTGTTCGCGAAGGACTTCGCAAAAAACACTTCGGCTCCATCCAATTGGTAGATGAGATATTGAAACTGGACGAAGAACGCCGATCCAAACAATTAACGCTCGACACACTCAAGGCCGAAGCCAACAAACTGTCCAAATCGATTGGAGAGTTAATGAAATCCGGACGCCCTGAAGAGGCAGAGAATGCAAGAAATCGTTCTACACAGTTAAAATCAGAGATTAAATCGCTAGAAGATGGCTTTATCACCACCGAACAGCAGATACAGGAACTCTTGATTCAACTTCCCAATGTACCTCATAGCAGTGTGCCAGAGGGCAAAACACCGGAAGAAAACTTGGAAGTCTATCGCCATGGCGAATTTCCAACACTTCCGGAACAAGCCAAACCTCACTGGGAACTTGCGAGTCAATTCGACCTTATCGACTTTGAACTTGGCGTTAAAGTTACCGGCGCAGGTTTTCCTGTGTACAAAGGCAAAGGTGCTAGGCTACAGCGTGCGCTTATCAACTATTTCCTAGACCAAGCCACAGCAGCCGGGTACATGGAAATAGAACCTCCTATTCTGGTTAACGCTGATTCCGGCTATGGAACCGGACAATTGCCTGATAAAGAAGGTCAGATGTACTTCGTTGGCTTGGACAATCTTTACCTCGCTCCAACGGCTGAAGTTCCGGTTACCAACCTTTACCGAGATGTATTGCTGGAAGAAAGCCAGTTGCCCATTAAAAACACCGCTTATACGCCTTGTTTCCGCAGAGAGGCCGGATCCTATGGAGCCCATGTCCGGGGATTAAATCGTCTTCACCAATTTGATAAAGTTGAAATTGTGCAGTTGGTAAAACCTGAAGTCTCTTACCAGGTTTTGGAAGAAATGCGCGATTACGTTGCGGGCTTAATGAGATCCTTAGAACTTCCATTTCGCATTATTCGACTTTGTGGGGGCGACATGAGTTTTGCTTCTGCCCTCACCTACGATTTCGAAGTTTGGAGTGCGGCACAAGAACGTTGGCTAGAAGTCAGTTCGGTATCCAATTTTGAAGCCTTCCAAGCGAACAGACTTAAGGCTCGCTACCGCCCAAAAGGTGAGGGTAAAAACCAATTGGTGCATACCCTGAATGGCTCAGCGATGGCGTTGCCTAGAATCGTAGCTGCCCTGTTGGAAAACAACCAAACGGAAACGGGGATTAAAATCCCACAAGTGCTTCAGGCATACACGGGATTTGAGAAAATCGGTTAAACAAATCAACCTTGAATAAAGCAAAAAGCCGAAGTGACTATTGCACTTTGGCTTTTTTTATGATGTCAGAATACTTCATTCCTCTTCCTGAATTTTAACTCCTACAGCGGTTTCAATTTCATTTGAACCTTCTTTAATTCCACATATGATGTTTCTCTTTAAATGGTGAAGAAATACTTCTGCATAGGAACGTATTCCGTCCATTTTTGGAGCAGAAATTTGATTCTCGAAAAGAAAAATAGCGGAAGAGACGGGCGGAAAGTCTGGTCGATCATCGATGAAAATTCCGTGTCCTCCGGCTTGGCAAATCACATTTCCGATAATCCTATTCCCTCCGATAATGCCAATGGCACTAATGCCGTTGCCACTTCCTGATTCAATGAAGTTATTCTTACAAAGTCCTGAACTTCCACCACCTAGTTGTATCCCTGAATTTTGATAGGGTTCAAAGGGCTTAGTCCCATAGCGAGAAATATGATTGCCTTCCACTATGGCATCAGCAGCGAGTGCGATTTGAAGACCATCGGCACCGGTACTATCGATGCGATTGCTGCGAACAACCAAGCCTTGTATCAAATGAGGATAAACTGCTATTTGTTCTTGGCCACCACAAGAGACATACCTAACTGAGGCAGTATTTCCGGCATAGATACCTTCCCCGCCTGTACCAGAGATGTCATTATCTTCAATAACAATGTTCTTCATTAAGAAATTTTGTCTCCAAGTGGAGCTGTCGCAATCCGGATCTGTTTTTATCATGATGCCTGCGAAGCCGGCATGTAAAATCTGAAATCCAGCAATTGAGATATCTGTACTTCGGTCATTAATGCCAATGGCACTCCCTGTACCTGCACGCTTTACAACAAAACCAAAATGACCATTCTGTTTAATTCCAATTACTGAAAGAAACTTACAGCGTTTAATGTCAAACGCACCTCGATAGTGTTCATGAGCAAACCCCACTTGCCCTTTATAATTGAGCACTACAATAGGTTTTTGTAAAGAACCGGTTAGTTCTTTTAAAACAATGTTTTGATAATCACCTGCTAAGATAAAGAGCGTATCACCAGGCAAAAGTCCGGAACGAGCATCTACAATTCTACCTCTGTTTTCGAGCCATTCGGCATCAATAATCAGGTTTGCTGCATGCAAAGAAATTGAACAAAAAAGCCCAAAAGCAACTAAGAAAAGTCGTTTAAGATTAACTATAGACACATAGTCCGGCCTCCATCAACCGGTACATTTATTCCGGTGATATAGGATGCAGCAGGAGAAGCAAGAAAAGCTACCGCTGCGGCAACCTCTTCTGGTTGAGCAAAGCGTCCGGCGGGGATTTCGTCTAGCATTTCCTTAGAAATAGCCTCTTCAGTATGGCCACTGCGCAGCGCTTTGTTCGAAATAATTTGAGATAAACGCTCCGTCATAGTGGCACCGGGAAGCACGTTATTGACAGTAATTCCATAAGGAGCAAGTTCTGTTGCCAATGTTTTTGACCAGTTTGCTACCGCAGCTCTAATGGTATTTGATACCCCTAAGCCCTTGAGAGGTTGCTTAACTGAGGTGCTAATAATGTTAATAATTCTACCAAACCCTTCAGCTTTCATAAAGGGGGTAAACGATTGCATCAGGGTATGATGAGCCAACAAGTGCAATCGAAAAGCTGACAAAAACTCATCTTCAGCGGCATTCAGAATTGGGCCAGCAGGAGGTCCTCCAGCATTATTGATAAGAACATGAAAATTCATGCCAGCTAAAGCTTCAGGGAGGGAAGAAGTTTTCGACAAATCTGCAACCACTATCTGATGTTGTTGCCCATGATTAGCAGGTAACTGACGTAGAGCAAGGTCAAGTTTTTTATAATCACGAGCGAGCAAAGTAACCTGAGCTCCCATATGAGCAAGTTGTACAGCCACTGCGAATCCAATGCCTTGCGAGCCTCCGCAAACTATAGCGCGACGGCCTGTTAAGTCATTTTTTACCATGCTAATAAAATCGAGTATTAAACTTTTTCGTAAGCGTCAGCGTGAAGTTTAATGCGCAACATAAATCCTGATTCTTCCAAGATTAGGGTCATTAACTGATGTTTTCCATCCACACCATCCACTTGGGCAATGCAGTTTGCGAAAGCGCCTTTTTTTACCCTAATCAAATCACCTTGGGTGAGGGCTGTGACGGCAATGTCTTTATACTGTTGATTCTCAAGAATTTCCCGGATTTTCACCACTTCTTCTTCTCGAATAGAAGCAGGTTTTCCATTAAAGTAAATGGTTTTCACTGCACCAGGTAGAGACGCAATTCGAGCAAGCTCATTAGCATTGCATTTAACGAGGCAGTAAGACCGGAAAAGAGGTTCACTTACCATTTTTTTCCGGTCTGACCATTGTTTCAACTGGGTAATCATAGGCACCCATGCTTGAAAGCCTGCTTTAATGGCTTGTTCTTCTACAACCCTTTCATATCTAGAGCGCGTATAGAGCAAGTACCATTTCATATTCTTAATTACTTGGAGCGGAAAATGCCGAAGACTGTATTAAAAATCCTAGAGATAGCACTCTCCTTGACCTTATCATCCTCGTCTGATTCTCCATAATAACCACCACCATAACCATAGTTACCATAGCCACCATAGCCATAACCATAGCCATATCCGTAACCGTAACCATAGCCATAACCATATCCATAGCCGTAACCATAGCCGTATCCGTAACCATAGCCATAACCGTAAGCAACACTTGCTTTGAAGTCATTTAAGATGATGGCCCCATTGCGGTAGTTTCCTTGGTTATACAGCTGCGTAACATAGGACAAGTTCTGCTTAGCGGTATAATTTTGACGAACTACATACAAGTTAACATCACTCAGAGGGAACACGTTAAACGCATCGGAAACAAGACCGATTGGCGAAGTATCGAGGACTACATATTCATAACGTTCCCGCAATTGGTTAATCAGACGAACGAAAGACTCATCCATTAATAATTCCGCGGGATTCGGAGGAATTGGACCTGCAGAAACAATATCCAAGTTAGGCTGGCCTGATGCTTGAATAACTTCATCAATGGTTGATTTACCAATCAAATAGGTTGTTACCCCCACTGTATTGGTAAGTCCAAAGTCATTAAAGATTTTCGGTTTACGTAAGTCAACCCCTACTAGGATCGTCTTTTTACCTGAGAGCGCTAAAACAGAAGCAATGTTAATCGAGCAAAAAGTTTTTCCTTCTCCGGAAATGGTTGATGTTACTGAAATAACCAGTTTATCCCCTTTAACAAGGTAGCCAATATTCGACCTCAACGAACGGAAAGTTTCCGCAATGGTTGATTTAGGATTGTTGTTTACTACCAGAGGGCTAGGTTTATTGGAGTGTCCTACAATACCGAGCAGCGGCATATTAGAAACTGAGTCAACATCTGCCTTGCTGATAATTTTATTTGAGAAGAACGAGCGGAGATAAATCACACCGATTGGAATGCCTAATCCGAGGAAAAATGCCAGGAAAAAGTTAGTTCCTTTTCGAGGAAACACCATTTCAGTCATTCGAGCATCATCGATGATGCGGTTGTCCGCTATGTTAGAAGCACGCGCAATCGCCGCTTCAGCTCTTTTCTGTAACAAATAGATATACAAATTCTCATTAAGAGAGAACCGACGTTTAAGTCTAATCAGGTTCCTCTCACTGGAAGGTAGAGTTGAGAGCCTGGCTTCATATTCACCTTTACGAGCTTGGAGATCCCGAAGAGCTACATCAGCATTTCTAACCAAATTCTGAACATTCTCAATCAGTTGATTAGAGGTCATCTCAATTTGCTGCTTAATTTCTCTTTGAGTGGGGTTGAGTTCCGTTCCCACCATTCCATGGGACTTATACTCTTTGAAAAGATCCATTAATTTGCCCACAAGACCATTGAGCAATGGATCTTCAATACCCATTATTGAAGGAGCTAATACATCTTGGAAGCTATTTTTCTTAGATACATAATCAAGCAAATAGCGGTAGTATTTGGTCTTAGTTTTCTCTAGGGCCTCTTGTTCTTCCAGCTTAGACAACGTTTCGAAAACGAAGTTTCCTTCAACAGTAAGGTCAATAACTCGGTTACTGGTTCTAAAGCGCTCTAATCCTTCTTCGGCGTAGTTCAAAGAATCGGCAATACTTCCAAGTTGTTCGTCAATAAAGCTGATTGTTTTTAGCGCTGTCTCATTTTTCTGTTCAAGTCCATTGTTGATATAAAGCTCCATGAATTTATTCAAGAACGCTTTACCCTTATCAACCGTTTCAGTGATAAGTTTCAACTCCAGCATGGTAGAGTTTTTAGAGATAGCCGCTACTTCAACCTGGTTATGGAATGCATCATACAAAGCTTCCTTCTGATTCAACATGAAATACACCGTTTGACCTGGGGTCAACTTTTCTTTTTTGGCGACTTTATGAATCACCAACTTGATGTACTCGTTTTCAACCGTTTGACCGAAGTAGTATTTTTTGCTTTTCAGCCCTAAAGTTTTTTCCGTTGAGATTACTTTTTGCTCCTTAGGGTCGAAGAGTTTAGCATTATCAGGATCGAGGATAATGATGAACTGAAGATCATTTACAATTTTGACAAGAAACTTCGCATCAATGATTTGTTGATGAGAAGAGTCAATCATTACTTCAATGGGTGAATTATGATATAATTCAGCATTTTTTACTCTACCTTCTTCAAAATAAGAGACACCAAAATCGAGGGCATCGATAGTTTTAACGCAAAAATCTCTTGAAGTAAGGATGGCCTTTTCATTTTCGATATTTCGCATCGGGCTAAAAATGCTCATGGTCTCCATGAGTTCATTTCCGCCGAATTTCTTATCTTCTTTAATCAGGACCGTAGATCGTATCTGAAATTTAGGTGTAGCATAACGATTAAAAAGAAATGCTACTAGAAGTGCTAGAAATAAACTGAATAGGATGAAGGGAAGGTAGCTAAGAACCCGAAAGAGGGCTTCTTTTATATTAATACCTTCTTTTTCTACTTCCAACTTAGCAGCTAACTGTGCATCAGGCACAGCCTGGATATTCTGATTATTCTCCATGCGTTAACGAGATATGTTGTTGATTAGCACTAAAGCTGTTAGCAATGTTGTAATCACTTGTAAATACTGTGAGCCCAATAAGCCAGCGAACATGCGAGCTTTCATAGGCTGGACGTAAATCACATCATCCGGTTGGATGAAGAAGCCGGGAGAGTTCATGACTGAACTGTCTAGAAGGTTCATTTTGAAAGTTTTGACCCCATCATGTGTTTCGCGGATTACTAAAACTTCCGAACGCTTTGCAAAGTCTGAAAAATCACCTGCTTGAGCCAAAGCTTCAAGAATGGTAAGCTGGTTTTGAAGGACTAAAAACTTTCCTGGAGTACGAACTTCACCAAGAATGCTGAAACGAATACCACCCCAACGAACGGTTACAACCACATTCACGAGGTATTCTTTCAGCTTTTCAGTCACAAATGCTTGCGTTTCATGAACCGTTTTTCCGGCAATTTTCAATTTACCCATGTAAGGAAAATCAAGCATGCCATCTTTATCAAGCGCATTACCAAGAACAAAGTACAAATCGCCATTGGTATTAGCCATTTGCCCGATGTTAGTACTAGAGGAATTACTGAAGTAAGTCATCGCTCTAGTATCAGAAGTTCTTACATCTACGTAAACATAGTCTCCGGGTTTAAATTGATAATCTTGACGATTCAATTTAAACTCTGTGGTGGTGTCCTTTTTGGTAAGGGTAAGATCCTGGAGGTAAACAATTTTCTTATTTGGCACACAAGAAGCCAAAGCAAAAAGGCTGAAAATTATCAGCCAGAAAAAGCTTCTGTTCATTTAATCTTTATTGGATTTATATAATTCGAGGTACCAATCGATGGTATCACCCAAGTCTTTATCGAATTGTTGTCGAGCTTCCCAGCTCAGCTCATTCTTCAGCTTACTTGCATCAATGGCATATCGTTTATCATGCCCTTTTCTATCAGTAACGAAGTTGATCAGCTTAGCACTATCGCCTGGCTGTTTACCCAATTTGCCATCCAGAAGGGCGCATATTTTATGAACCAAGTCGAGGTTATTCCACTCGTTATTACCACCGATGTTGTAAGTTTCACCAAGGCGACCCTTGTGGAAGATATGGTCCATAGCTTCGACATGATCCAGCACATATAACCAATCACGGATGTTATCACCTGTTCCGTAAACGGGGATTGGCCTATTTTCGAAAACCTGCTTAATAACTACTGGAATAAGCTTTTCAGGATACTGATTAGGTCCGTAATTATTGGAGCAGTTTGAAACTACTACTGGCAGTTTGTAGGTATGGAAATACGCCTTTACCAGGTGATCAGACGATGCTTTAGAAGCAGAGTAAGGAGATCTCGGGTCATAAGAAGTATCTTCTGTGAAATAACCTTCTTTACCTAAGCTTCCATAAACCTCGTCGGTAGAGATGTGGTAGAATAAGTTCTTACCGTTTCCGGCAGACTCTCCCCAATATTTTCTGGCAACGTTGAGCAAATTAAGAGTTCCCAAGATGTTGGTATTGATAAATTCCATTGGATTTTCAATGGATCTATCCACATGTGATTCCGCAGCAAGATGAAGAACTGAATCTATGGAGTACTTGGCAAACAATTCATCTACCAAGGCGTTATCACATATATCTCCATATACAAACACATAGTTTAACTTACCCTCTAGATCCTTGACATTATCCAGATTTCCTGCATAAGTAAGTTTGTCGAGGTTGATAATTCGATATTCCGGATACCGGTTTACGAATCTTCTGACAGCATGGGAACCAATAAATCCAGCCCCTCCGGTCACCAAAATGCTTTTCGCAAATTCCATGGGTGGCAAAGATAGTGTTTCGTTAAGAAAAATTACCTAATCATCCAATTTCACCAAAGCTTAACGTAGGAACACCGCTTATGAAAAGCGGTGTTCTCTTTTGTTAATTTCTTCTGGACTAAGTGTTTTAAAATAGGCGTAAGTTCTCTTGAGGCCTTCTGCGCGGCTGATTTGGGGCTCCCACCCAAGGATTTCCCTTGCTCTTGTTATATCAGGTTGGCGTTGTTTTGGGTCATCTTTAGGAAGAGGATGATACACTACTTTTTGGTTGGCTCCGGTTAGCTTGAGTATCTCTTCAGCAAACTCTCCTATCGTAATTTCATCAGGATTACCTACGTTAACCGGGTAGGCATAATCACTGAGAAGCAACCTGTAAATTCCTTCTATGAGGTCATCAACATAGCAGAATGAGCGGGTTTGACTACCATCACCGAAAATGGTAAGGTCTTCTCCTCTGATGGCTTGCCCAATAAACGCAGGCAAAACTCGACCATCATTGAGGCGCATACGCGGCCCATAAGTATTGAATATCCGAACAATTCGGGTTTCAACACCGTGGTAAGTGTGATAAGCCATGGTAATGGCCTCTTGGAAACGCTTGGCTTCATCGTAAACACCACGAGGACCCACGGGATTTACATTGCCCCAGTAATCTTCGTTTTGAGGGTGAACATGAGGATCACCGTAAACTTCGGAGGTGGAGGCCACTAAGATTCTAGCTTTTTTATTTTTAGCTAACCCTAAGAGGTTATGCGTTCCAAGAGAGCCTACCTTCAGGGTTTGAATCGGGATTTTGAGGTAATCGATGGGGCTAGCTGGTGACGCGAAGTGCAAGATGTAGTCTAGTTCACCTGGCACATGCACAAACTTCGATACATCATGATGAAAGAAGCTGAATCGCTCAAGGTGAAACAGGTGCTCAATATTTTTGAGATCTCCGGTAATGAGGTTGTCCATCCCAACCACTTCATATCCTTCGGAAATAAAGCGATCACAAAGGTGTGAACCCAAGAATCCGGCAGCACCGGTAATTAAAATCCGTTTCATAATCAATTTCTTACGCCGATGCAGTAATATTCAAATTCCGACTCCTTCATTTCCTGCGGGTCGTAAACGTTGCGGCCGTCGAAGACTACTTTTTGCTTCATGAGCCTAGCCATAACTTTAAAATTGGGGAAACGGAACTCAGACCATTCCGTTACTAAAAGTAGCGCATCGGCATCAATAAGCGCATCATATTGATCTTTGCAATACTCCACAGAAGTACCGAGGTCCTTTTGGGCTTCATGCATGGCAACGGGGTCATAAGTTTTAACCTGAGCACCCTGAGCCAAGAGAGATTCAATGATTACGAGTGAGGGTGCTTCGCGCATATCGTCTGTTTTAGGCTTGAAGGAAAGGCCCCAAACTGCGAATGTTTTGCCTTTGATATCGCCTTTGAAGTGCGTCATTACCTTTTTGAACAGCACCGATTTTTGATCTTGGTTGACATCTTCCACCGCTTGGAGGATGCGCATTTCATGTCCATTCTCACGAGCAGTTCTTACAAGGGCTTTTACGTCTTTGGGGAAGCAGGAACCACCATATCCAATACCAGGATAGATGAATTTATTTCCGATACGAGGATCAGACCCAATACCCTTACGAACCATATTGACATCGGCGCCCATGATTTCACAGAGGTTGGCGATGTCATTCATGAAACTGATTTTAGTTGCAAGCATGGCATTCGCTGCGTACTTGGTCATTTCTGCTGAAGGGATATCCATGAATATGATTGGATGCCCGTTGAGCACAAAAGGCTTGTAAAGGCGGCGCATCACATCTTCGGCACGCTTAGAGGCCACTCCTACTACAATTCGGTCTGGTTTCAGGAAGTCTTCAATGGCAGCACCCTCTTTCAGGAATTCTGGATTTGAGGCCACATCATAAGGTATTTCAACACCTCGATTTTTCTGAGCAGCTGCTATCGCATTATCCACTTTTTGAGCGGTCCCCACTGGAACCGTAGATTTGGTAACCACCACAAGGTGATGACTCATTTTCGCGCCTACTTCGGTAGCTACAGCCAAAACGTATTGCAAATCAGCAGATCCATCTTCTCCGGGAGGGGTTCCTACCGCAATAAAGACCACATCTGCATCTTGGATACTCTCTCCAAGGTTGGTAGAAAAGCTAAGTCTTCCTTTTTCAACATTACGAAGGACCATTTCCTCTAGACCAGGCTCGTAAATAGGCAAGATTCCCTTCTTTAGGTTGCTGATTTTCTCTTCGTTAATGTCGATACAAACGACATCAATCCCTACATCAGCGAAGCAGGTACCCGTAACCAGCCCCACATAGCCGGTACCAACAATGGCAATTCTCATCTCAGTTAATTTTTTTGACTGTTAACACTTCAGGTTCGTCTCAAATATAATCCATCCTGATTAATTCAATGTACTTTTGGATATTCTCAGCAACCCAAACATCGTTTCGTTGAAAAATTTTGGTTTAACGCTAATTGTTTCTCTTTTTATTATAAGCCCCACTGCTTTGCATGCGCAACGCACACCTGCTAAAGGCCCAATAGGCATTAGTTTGTTGACGGCTACCGGCACCATAACAGTTCCAGCAGGAGACCTCGCGGAAAGATTCGGGCCACATGCCGGCATCAGTTTAAATTTTGCACGGAAAACAGTTGCTCACTGGCACTTTAGCTTTGCGGCTGAGTATCAATTTGGACAAGACGTAAGAGAGCCCGGGCTTTTTGCAGGTATCACCCAAGGAACAGGAAATGTAATTTCCGAAGCCGGGATTTATGCGGATGTAATCAGCAGAATGCGTTCAATCCAAATTTGGGGTAGTGTAGGAAAGCTTATTCCAATGTGGGGTAATAATAAAAATTCAGGACTGCTGCTTCAGCTGGGTGCAGGCATTTGGCAACATAAAATATACTTACAGAATCAAGGATTTTTCGCTCCCCAAATCAGTGGGGATTATCTGAAAGGTTATGACAGGCTTTCTGGTGGGCCTTTTTTAAGACAGTCTATCGGCTATCTCAACCTCTCGAATAAAAAACTCATCAATTATTACATTGGCTTCGATTTTACGCAAGGCTTTACGCAAGGTCAACGAGGATTGAATTATGACACCGGGCTCCCCGATAACGAAAACCGTTTAGATTTAGGCGTAGGGGTGCGAATTGGTTGGATTTTACCCTTTTATCGACGCGAAGACCGGGATTTCATTCGCTTCTAATGCTCAAGTTTTACCATAGCGCGCTCAAGGTGGCGCTTGGAATTCTCCCTGCAATCGCTCGTTTCAGTCCAAAGCTTAGACAATGGCTAGAAGGACGAAAGAATTGGGAAGCTCCCTTGGTGAACGCCTCTTTACATCCTGGTGCTATTTGGTTTCATGCTGCTTCTTCCGGCGAATTTGAACAGGCTATTCCTTTGATAGAATGGCTCAAGTTGAATCGGCCGAGTCAGCATTTTGTCATCAGCTTTTTCTCTCCTTCCGGTTATTCCATGTATCATCAATATCCGGGAGCATCAGCTGTATTTTATTTACCACCTGATTTTCCAGAAAACAATGAGCGGCTGCTGGAATTGCTTCAACCTTCGGCAGCGATTTTCATTAAGTATGAAATTTGGCCAGGGCTTTTCAAGGCGTTGAATTCACGGAATATCCCACTAGCCTTAGTTGCTGCGCGTTTTCATCCCGGCCATTTTTTGCTCAAACGAAGCATGAAAGGCCTATTAGGAGGTGTTACTGACGCTGTTAAGGCGGTAGGAGCACAAGACCATCTCACGGTTTCTACCATGAAGAAAGCGGGTTTTCAGCAGGTAAGGTGGTGCGGCGATACGCGTTTCGATCGGGTAAGAGCGTTGAGTTTACAAGCACTTCCTGATGCGCTTTCTACCCTTAAGATGGTAGATGTTGTGGCCGGAAGTACCTGGGAAAAAGATGATGTATTCCTTTCAAAATGGTTAGACGAAGCCGACCTATCTACACGTTTGCTGGTTTTTCCTCATGAATTGGATGAAATTCGACTGAATAAATGCTTGAGCATTTACCAACGACATGGAGCAGCACTTTGGAAAGGCGGAACTTGGCCAGAGGCACGTGTAATAGTGGTAGGGTTACCCCAACTACTATCAAGAGCTTATCGGCTTGGAAAAACCGCTTGGATAGGAGGAGGCTTCAACAAAGGCGGAATTCACAACTGTCTGGAAGCTGCTGTTTACGGGATTCCGGTATGTTTCGGCCCTTTTTATCAGGCTTATCCTGAAGCGGTAGGCCTCGTAGAAGCTGGCGGGGGCAAACCTTTGGATAAGCCTGAGGATTTTTCCCAACTGATGAAGGATGAAAATCAACTTAATGAGATGTCCGATGCTTCTTCCAAATTCATGAACAAAAACGAAGGAGCTACCCAAAGAACCGCAGCGCTTCTGGTTGAGCAAGGTCTTTTTTAATTCGACTCTTTTGAGCAAGATTTAAAAGTGGAAGTATTGGCAAGTCATTACTTCTCTTTTGGAAATTGATATCGAATTACAGAAACGCCAATTCCAAAACCATGGCGTTTTCCATCGAATTCATAAAACCTGATTTTGTTACAAGCGGTACCCATTTTCACTTTCCTCCAATGTTTGCCACCGTCTTGGGTCTCGAATCCTCCGGCCATGGTGCCCACATATCCACATTCATCATTGATAAAGCCAACTCCGAACGAACGAGCTCGGTAGTTTTCTGTCAATGTCAATTCCTCCCAGCTTTTTCCACCGTTGGTGGTTTTTAAAACCCTCTGTGTTTTTTGAGTAGTATCCGGTGAATACGATTGAATGGTCACATAACCTACTTTTCTCGATGGAAAGGAAGCCTTCCAAGTCAATTCAAAGTTGCGTTTGCCTTCAAAGGCCTTTTTCCAGGTTTTGCCGCCATCAGTTGTTCTAAGCACTAACGCCTTCGATTCTGCCACATTGCCGCTGGTTGCAGAACAGGCAATGCCTTCTTTTAAATCAAACATCTTGATATCGAACAACATTTGCCCGAAATCGCCCAAGGACCACGAGTTCCATCTTTCGCCATTGTCATGCGACACCATCATCATGGCCGGACTTCCTACCCGCCCAACTGCAAACAAATGGTATCTATAACCAGGCTGTCCGTGGTTGATGTAGGTTTCCTTGACCACATCAAAAGCACATAATCCTTTTACATAAGGCCCATCATAAGCAACGGGCTCCCAGGTATTGCCCCCATCTCGGGTACGATAAAGCGGAATAGTGTCGGTCACATTCGGAAAATAGTCGGTGCCCACGGTGCCTACAAATCCATTCATTGTATCCAAAAAGGCGACACATCTAAAGAAAGTACCCTGCTTTTCAAACACTTTAGTCCAAGAGTCGCCGCCGTCGCGGGTGCGATAAATTTTCCCATATCCATTGATGTACCAGCCATTGCGGCTGTCCACAAACGAGAGATCGTCTTGCTTACCTGGATAAGCCTCCGTATTTAGAATTTCCCAGGGCTCGGGTAAACTGTCGGTTTGCTGGGCTTGAAGTTCAGAGCATCCGAGCAAGAAGCTCATTCCGATTAAAAGAGCGGTTAAGTATTTCATGGTTAATTAGGGTTGAATGGAAGGTTGTTCGTTGGCCCAGCGTACCGCCGATTGGGAGACCTCCGGGTTGAATAATTGAAAAAGACGCTGATACTGTTGGGAAGCAAATAAGTCATAGGCTTGCTGCATACTTCCGGATCGGGCGAAATAATGGTCCGTTTCGGGGAAGCGTACCACCTTGGCAGTCCCCGGTCGATAATGATTCACCGTATAGGCAATTTGCTGGTGGTCAGCGAGCGAGAATGCTTGAAAATCGGATTCGCCAAACATGACCAAAACAGGAGACAAGGCGTTTTTCCAATTATCCAACAAAGGCATATCCTGAATTTGTCTCCAGAATTCGGCGTTGCGGCCTGATATACGGCCTTTGCCATCATACTCCCAGGTTGTCCTTAACAGGCTGTCAATAGCCGGATCTTTGGCCATATCGGCAAGCGATTCTTTCTGAATAAAATAGCGATATGCCACTCGGGCTTGCTCCCGGCAAATTCGTTCATAATCCATGGGGTCCGGTTTAGCCAACATAATTTGCAAGCGGTACATCTCCACTTGGTATTCAAACCAGCTTTTTGCAGTTGTTCCAAACACCATAATTCCAGCTAATTTTTGCCCCGCAGCTATGGCAGGCGCAATAACGCCACCCATGGAATGACCAAAAATGAAAATGCGATTTTGATCTACATCAGGAAGGCTTTTGAGGTAGTTGAGGCCTACCCTAAAGGATTCTATTTCTTCTTTTAAATCGCATTCGCTGCACGCTTTGGTGTTGGTACTTCTTCCTAAGCCGGGCTTTTCAATGCGCAATGTGAGATAACCGGCATCAATGAAACCTTGGAGGATGCGTCGATAGGGATGGGTAGTGTCTAAATTTTCTATGCTGGTGCAGGTATATCCCGGGATAAAAAGGAGGGCTGGTCTTTTGCCTGAAGAACCCGCTGGACGGTTAATCAAAACACCTAATTGTCCATTTCCGAAGGGAGCGGTTGTTCGTTCAAGGGTTGAGCGCAAGCCGGATTCCGCCGGGCGTGCTACTGCTTTTCCAGTTAAAACAACACGCTTGCCTTGGCGAATAACTTCAGCCTTAATGTCCTGCCCTACCGGAATAGTTGGCATGAGCTGTCGAAGTTGTTCGGTGGTATTGAGTTCCCTGTTATAGAGTTTCAATAAACGGTCGCCAGGTTGAAGCTTGAGGCTGAGCGAAGTACCACCGAGTACTTCTTGCACCCATAATCCTTTTGCCTTTTCAGGAGAAAGTCCGGGAGGGAGAGAATCGGAGACCGGGCGATAGCGCATGCCCAACCAAGCATTGGATTGCTGGGCATAAAGCGAAATGCTGAAAAGAAAGATCAGCATCAACGAGACAAGTAATTGCTTCTTCATTCCAATAGAATTTGAAGCAATTTGAATCGCTCCTTGTAATTGGCCAAAAACGGTTACATCAGCGACAATTAAAGAAGATGAACGGTTTAGCTGACAACTTCACCCTCAGCTTCTGCCTTATTCAACCGTTTTTTCAACAACGTTTGAAGGAATAACAGCCCCCAAATCGCGGCTAAAACAGAGGCCATTAGCACGGCAATTTTAGCGTTCATAATGGTGCCGGGGCTTTGAAACGCGAGTAAAGCTATAAAAATGGACATGGTAAAGCCAATGCCCGCAAGGAATCCGGCACCTAGTAAATGGGATAACGTCAATCCATCAGGAAGCTTACACCAATTCAGGCGAATGGCTATCCAGGAAAACACAAAAACGCCGATGGGTTTACCGAATACCAGCCCAAGCATGATCCCCAATCCTAAACTGTTACTTAGGATGAGTTCTATGGAACCATTTATTGCAAAAGCGGTATTGGCGAGTGCAAAAATTGGAAGGATTAGATAAGCTACCGGTTTATGCAAGAAATGCTGAAGTCGGTAGGACGCTGTGGTTTTATCGCCATTACCAAAGGGAAGTGCAAAGGCCAATAGAATTCCACTCAAAGTAGCGTGGACACCGGATTGGAGCATGCAAAACCACATCGCCAAGCCGCCTAATAAATAAGGCCAAATTTGATGCACTTTAAGCCTGTTCAGTATAAGGAGTGCACCGAAAATCCCTAACGCACCACCTAAAAAAGCGAGGTTAAGGTTGTTGGTATAGAAAATGGCGATTACTAATACAGCGCCTAAATCATCGATTACGGCGAGAGCAGTAAGAAATATCTTGAGTGCCAGTGGCACCCGATTGCCAAGAAGCGATAAAACTCCTAAAGCAAAAGCGATGTCGGTGGCCATCGGAATTCCTGCACCGGAGGCATATTCAGTACCAATGTTGAACGACAAAAAGAGCGCGGCGGGGACAAGCATTCCGCCAGTTGCGGCTAAAATAGGAAGCAGCGCCTCTTTGGGTTTGGATAATTCGCCATGGTAAATTTCGCGCTCAAGTTCTAGCCCAATAAGGAGAAAGAAAATGGTCATAAGGCCATCATTGATCCAATGTGTGAGCGAATGGTGTCCGATAGGCGATTCCCAAAATGCGATATAGCTGGGCCCAAATAAAGAATTTGCCAACAATAGTGAGATTGAAGTGGCAAGAAGTAGAATGATGCCGCCAGCCTTTTCGCTTTCGAGGAAGCCTCGCAATAGTTGGCTAATTTTCATGCTTTAAGGAAATGTGAGTTCATGCTTTATCGCATTTATAAAACTCATGAACCAACTGAAACGTTTGGGATAATCGGAGTAGCCTGGTTAGCTGCGAAGAACTTAATTCTTTAGAAGGATTTAGAAACGCGGCCCTTCTACTTCCGCTTGAAGTCGTAGTCGCCGCTGCCTTGACGGAATCGGAAACCGGTAACTTTTCCGGAACTATCGCGCTTGAGGTCGAGGGTGATGTCGGCGAGGTTGAATTTGTAGCGATCTGGCTCGTCAGTAGGCAAAAGTGGAAAGGCATCCTGGCCGCTGGCTTGCGCAACCAAACGTCCTCTGCTTCCTTTTAATGAAATGCTGATAGGCAATGTCGCAGAAGTATATTCGCCGGAAATAGCGGCAAGCTGGGCTTCTGTTAATAAGGCTATTGACTTCGGCATTTTCCAACTGATGTTGTAAAAATCGTCCATGATCATCAACAGCACATCGTTCATCTCGTCGCTGCTTAAGTTGGTGAGTAAGGCAAAACTGAGGGTAGAATCCGGGGCATAACCCGCAGCTGCCCGAAACTCGTCGATGGCGCCATTGTGTCCGAGCACCAGCTTTTTGCGATAAGGCACTTCGAACAAACCTGCGCCTAACCCGTCTTCCATTCGCTTCATATAGGCCACTTGGTCGGGTTTCAAGTAGCGGAATTGGAATAAGGCTGTGAAAAACTCTGCTAAGTCATGGGCATTGCAGCTTATGGCTCCAGCACCACCTGGCAACGTTGGGAAGGTGTTGCGGGAAACGGAGAAATCCGCTTTGAAGGAAGCTGCTTCGCCTTTTTCAGGAGCCACCACTTGAGCATAGCGCAAAAACTTAAGCCCGAGCGGCCTTGCAATTCTATCCTGGAGGTTGTAAGCATAGTCTTTTCCGGTTACTTCTTCCAAAATCCAACCCAGTAAAATGAAGTTGGTATTCGAATACATGGAAGAAGTTCCGGGAGTAAACAAAGGCGACTGTTTACTCATCAGCTTTAGCATTTCTTTTTTGCTGCGCTTTTCATAGGCCCAAGGCAAGTACCCGGGCATGGCGGTGAGGTTAAACAAGCCTGAACGGTGACGCAACATTTGGTCGATGGTAATGCTATCAGCATTGGGGAGCTGAGGAAAGAAGCGAGCTAATTTATCCGTAAGTTTTAACTGCCCATTTTCTACCAACTGCAAAATCATGACTGCGGTGAACGTCTTGCTGATAGAGCCAATGTGCATGCAGTCGGCAGTTTGCAGCTGACGGCCAGGGCCTGCTTCTCCAAAAGCACGCTCATACACCACATGACCGTTTTTCATCAGGCAAACCTGTCCGTACAACCGGCCTTCTTTGGCCATCATCTCTAATAAACTATCGAGTCGAGCAGCATTTTGCGCTGTAACCATCCACGGCAAAACAAGGCCAACCAACAAGGTCCAGATTTTCATATCGGAAAATTAAGGATGCCTTACGGAGTAGCCAATTTTCTATTAAAGGTTTGAAAATTAAATGTTGAGTTTGATGTTAAAACATTCTTTATCAGAGAATTACTGAAAGAAATTTTCAAAATTCCATCCTTGTAATTTTGACGACATTTTTTGGCGTTGTTTTTCTTCAGCTTTGTCATGATGAATACGACATGGCCCTTTCCGCTGAAAAACACGTTACAAAAAGATTTTCCTACAAGCTTTCGAGAAGTCATCAACAGGTTGATAAATAAAGATACATTGCCCTTGAGTCCGCTTTTCTATTCCTTGTTCGGCACTCTTCCTAATGTTGAATATTGGAGAATGGTGGACGACGAGCTTTTTTTACCCAAACTCCGGGCATTTTGTGAAGAATTTCCACCTGACTGGGTGCGACAAATTAACTACTTCGATACTGCTGAACCGGAATCCGATCCGAGCCTTCAAATTGCGTATCTGAGTGGGGTAATTATTGAAACTGTAAATAAAAACCATTTCTCTATCGCTTTCCAAGACCCTGAAAATCCGCTATTAAATAAGTTGCGTGAATTGCTTGCTGCAAGCATTTTAAAGCCCGAATTCAAATCCAACATAAGCATGTTGTGTTCAAGCAACAGAGGATTCTTTCTTGCTGAACATGAAATATCCCCTTTGAAAGGACCATTCCTGAAGCACTACAACGAAGACATTCGGCCTATTTATAAAACGCTGCAACAACTGACTCAAAACGTTCGTTCGGGATTGGTTTTGCTACATGGAGAACCCGGAACCGGCAAAACCAGCTTCATCCGAAAGCTAATTGAGACAAGTAAAAGGAGGGTTATCATGATACCAACGCATTTACTGGAAGCCTTGGAGAATCCCAGCATCGTTGAGCTCTACTCTGAATTTAAGGACAGCATTTTTGTGATAGAAGACGCGGACGATGCTTTAAGAAAACGCGGCACTTCGCGCAGCAACTTGGTGGCCACCATCTTGAACTTTACTGATGGCCTTTTGGCTGCCATGCTGAATGTCACCTTCATTTGCACCTTTAATCTTCCTATTCGCGATTTGGATCCGGCACTTTTACGCCAAGGGAGATTATTGGTGCGCTATGAATTCAAAAAACTAAGCGAACAAAGAGTCAAATCGATACGCCCTAAGTGGCCTATAGAAATGTTAAAACCGATGACTTTAGCAGAAGTTTTAGCAAAACCCGTGATAGAAAATTGTAAATCACGAACTTTATTAGACCCTGTAGGGTATCAAGCATGAAAAAGGACCGGTTTTTCAGGCGCTACCGACGTTTGATTGAGCTCTTTGAGCGACATAAATCGCTCAGTTTTGAAGAGCTTAAGCGCTTTTTTGATGAAATAGATCAGAAAATCCCGCTAGAAGACCAGCTCATGCCTAATGGCTATAACATCCGAACCTTCCAACGCGATAAGCTGGAACTTGAAAGCCTGTTTGGTGTTAGGATTATCTCTAAGAAAAAAGCCTACTACTTAGAACGTGACCGAAAAGACAAACTGCTGGATGATTTACTGAACCGATTTGATTTGATACATCTCCGTCAGATATACTCCAAGGCGGCGGATGCCTTACAAACTGAAGGCAGAAAAGCAGAAGGAAGCGAGCAAATTCCTATCATCATCAAGGCGATCAACGACCGCCGAAGCATCGCCTTCCGCTACCATTATTTCGATGGACGCGAGCCTGAAGACAAGCAGGTTAGTCCTTTTTTATTGAGAGAATATAGGCTTCGCTGGTATTTATTAGCCCAGCCCGCGGAAACTCAAGGATTAAAGCTCTATGGTTTAGACCGCATTCAGCAATTACAGATTTTAGAACAGGAATCGGAAGATGCCGCCGAAAACCCATTCGAGTATTTCCGTCATAGCATCGGCATTATGCGCAATGAAGGACCGCCGGAAATTATTGTGATTGAAACCGACACTCAACAAGCGCATTATTTCGATAGTCAGCCTTTACACAGCTCCCAGCAAAAAATGGAGGTGAATGAAGCTCAAGATCAAGTGTTTTACACTTATCAACTGCATGTCACCTACGATTTACTGTTAGAGTTTATGCAGTTTGGTTCGAGGCTCAAGGTTCACCAACCTCAAACTTTAAAGGAGCAGCTCAAGCGCATGCACGCGCAGGCAGCCGGGTGATCCTGTACAGGCGAACATGTACGGGCGAACATGTACGGGCGAACCAGCGTGTTCGCCCAAACGTGTTCGCCCCAACGAATTATCGGCGGATATCAATACCTAACCAGCACCCGATCGGTTTGTACCGTGCCGTCGGTGGTGATAACCGTCAGCAGGTACACGCCGTTGGCAGCGGTCGTAGCTAACTCGATGCGGCTTTCGCCTTGCGGCTGTTGCCAGTTCTCAATTACTCTTCCGCTCAGGTCGGTCA
>JAIXUI010000157.1 GCA_027484125.1 Bacteroidota bacterium
ATGTTCGCTGCAAGACCATTTGCCGTGCTTAGGGTGGTTCCTGCCCAAGTTTGTGCAGTAGCATCTTTTACAATTCTCAGAGCTACGCGAGTAGCGTTGGTTGGATCTGCCTGAAGGCTGGAAATGGTTCCGCCGAAGTCAACGGTGGTGAGGTCGGTGGTTGCAGAGTCTTGCCAAGTGATGGGAAGACTGATTTGTGCACGGGTAGTTCCGCCACCACCGCCACCGCCACCAGAACCTACGTGATTCACGTATCCGATGAAATAGGTTTGGGTTCCGGCAGTTGCGCCGTCCACTCCGAAGTTCGGGAAGATGCTCAGCTTATCGAAGGTGTAGCTGTAGTTGATAGCTGCTGTACCAGTAGCTTGATTAGCGAAATTGAAGGTCAGGGTGTCCCAAGCGTTGGCTACTGTAGTAGTCGCTTCGGTTTCTACCGACTTGGTAGGGTCGTTTTTGTCTTCTGCTTTCAACCTAAACACCACTCCAGATGCAGGTGCGTAAACCACCACTTTCATCAAGTTCGCATTCGCAGCGAATGGAATATTCGCGGCTAATCCGTTGTTGGTGCTCAGGGTGGTTCCTGCCCAAGTTTGTGCGCTTTGGTCTTTGATGATGCGCAACGCGATTCGACTTGGGTTAGCAGGATCGGCTTGTAAACTGGAGATGGTTCCACCGAAGTCGGTGGTGGTGAGGTCGGTGGTTGCAGAGTCTTGCCAAGTGATGGGAAGGCTGATCTGCGCGCGTTGAGAGAAGGCCTGTGTTGTTAACAGGACCATCCCCCAAAGTAGCAGCATCATCCGCCATCGGGCGAGATGAGCGCTTCGCGAAAACGCTTTTGGGTTGAGGTGTTTCATGTAATTTGAAATTGGGTTTTTGGTTTTTAAGTGTGTTCTATTGAAGTTCCGAAAGACGGAGGTCTTGGGCGCATTGCTTGGGCAAACGATCGGTGTGAAAGAGTCCCCAATGTTTTTCCGGTTCATCCGGATCGTCAGAACCCTTCCAGTTCTCATCAAAGGCTTCGAAGTAGTACACCAGCAGGCCTTCCTTTTCAGACCATTCCATTAAATCCTGGAAGTAGTGGCGTTGGTTTTCTTCATTCACCTGTTCTTGTTTGATTCCGAGTCCGTTGGAGTTGGTAGCCCAACCAGCCTCGGTAATCACTATCGGCACGTCAGGATGAATAGCCCTTACTGTTTCGTAATTCTCACGGGTGTAGGCTATGGCTTCATGAATGTGCTTGTATTCCCAAACCGGATAGGTGTGAATAGAGATAAAGTCCACTTCTTTCGCCAATGGTTTCAGATGATTAAGCCAGGGCACATAGTTTTCGCAGAAAGTAACGGGCTGATTCACTTCGGCTTTTACCCTTCTTACAAACTCGATAATCCGATCTTCCGGAACGTAGTGGTCGGTCCAATCTACGCAGGCTTCATTGCCCACGCTTAAACAATTGATGACATCCGGATAACGCCTTGCCCAATGAATGAGGAGTTGAATTTTCCGATCGTTGCTGGCTTGGTTGGCGGCTAATACTTCTTCAGGATAAATTCCCCCTTTCCAGGGGCAGCCAAAGTTATTGCGCTCGGCTTCCACATAAGCTCCAAGCATAAGTTTAAAGTCAAATCCTTCATTCTTAATTACTTGAATGACAGTTTGAGCATGTTCATCTACGTCATAAAGGCGAAGGTATTTCCAGTGGCCTTGAAGCAGTAATAGGTCTTCTTTGACTTGTTCATAGCTCGGATATTCGCCGCCGGGTCGTTGGCCGTCGCGGAATCCGGAGTAACAAATGGCGCGTCCGGGCTCCCAGTCAAAATGTTCGAAAATGTTCATGATCAGAATTTGAGCTGTTCGTGTTTGTCCCAAATGCCCCAATATGCTCCAACTTCTCCTTCAGCTCCTACTTTCCATGATTCGTCGAAGGAGGAAAAATAGAATACAGGGATATCGTCGTTGGCGGACCAAAGCTGGGTATTGATAAAGTAATCTCGGGCTTGTTTCCAGCCGGGATGAGCGCCTTTAAGGCTTTCACCCTGGCTAGGCCAGCCGGTTTCGGTGATGATTACAGGCTTTCCGCCACCTGCTTCGGTTGCTTGACGGTGCATGTCTTGCATGTAGGACAAAGACTGCTCAAATGGGCAGCCTTCCCAGAATGGGTAGCAATTGCAGAGCACCACATCGCAGATTGCGGTAATAGCAGGACGCTCGCGGAATTCGTAATAGGCATCTACATAACCTACGGGGATTCCGGGAATTCGACTTTTTACTTCCTGAATAAATTCAAGCAGTGCTTCTTCTGTCAGGTCTTTGCGGTACATCACTTCGTTGCCAACTGCAGCAATGTCAACCCAACCGGCATTAGCCAGTTCTATAAGGCCTTCAATTTCACGGCGATTGACCTCCGGGTCTTCGCCTAACCAAGCACCAACTAAGGTCTTCAACCCTAATTCTTTCGCAACTTTAGGAATGTGCTCGTTGCCTTCAGTACAAGAAAATGAACGTATCCATCGGGTGTGAGGCTTCAAAATACCCATTCGCTTTCTTACCTGCTCTTCGGTAATTACATCACCCGGTTTTTGGCCATCTTCATAAAGACTGAAGCACAACCCATGAACGCCGTTCTGGAGAATTTCCTTGAACAGTTGATTGAGGGAAGCGTCTGATTCACCTTGGAGATAGCTGGATTCCGGGAAATCAGTGTTGGTAAAGATGTTCTCTTCTCTGAATGACATATTTATTCTTAATGCTGTTAAATCTCACCACGGCGACGAACGAGTTCTTCTTTGATGGCTTTTGCTTTTTCCTCAGAGAGGTCGTATTTCCACATGACTAGGATGGCAAAAGCAGCGGTTAAGGCCGGAATCACAATGTCAGCAATCCTTAAGTTAGTCATGGTTTCTAAGGATTGAACTGGGGCGGTAGAATCGAAGCCAACCACTTTTAGCACCCAGCCTCCCAGTACCAAGGCCAGTCCTTGTCCCATTTTTACCATCCACCAGTAAATGGCACCGAAGGTTCCTTCTTTTCGTGGCATGCCGTTTTCCAGTTCGTCGAGGTCACAGACGTCGGCGGTCATGCTCATCATAAGGGTGAATAATCCGCCTAACCCAAAGGCTATCAAAGGAATAGGCATGAGCATCATCCATGGGTTGCCGGGTTGAAAACCGATCCATTTCAACAAATACCCGATTATGGACAAGACTGTAGAAATGATAAAGGCGTTGCGTTTTCCAAACTTGGTTGATAACCAAGAAACGATAGGAATCACGAGGAAGGCTGTAGCGAATGCGCTCACGGTAGAAAACCAAGCGGGCCAGGTGCCGGCTTTGGCGTAATCGCCATTGAACAGGTAGAAGACGATGATGAAGAAGCTAAAGGAAGCCACCATCTGAAAGCCGTTGAACACGAGCAGCGTTGCGCCGCAAAGTTTCATAAAGGGCTTATTCTTGAAAATCTTGAGGATGTTCTGGAAGAGCTCTTTCATGATATTGACCATGTTTTTCAGCGACAATTCTGAGCGGTTGCTCAACTGCGATTGGTCGATTTCACGGCAGAAAATGGCGGGCATGATGCCGAGTATCAAACAAAGTGCGCCTACTCCAATGGAGAGTTTTCGAACGCCTTCAGCTTGAGAGCCAAACAAATCGGGGTCGGCGATGAGTACCCAAAACCAAGGCACTATCATCCAGGCAATTTGCCCAAAGGTTTGGGAGAAGGCCATCAATCGGGTGCGCTCGTTGTAGTCTGAAGACATTTCGTAACCCAACCCAATTAAGGGTGCGGAGAAAATGGTGTTGGCCGTGAGATAAATGATGGAAAATGAAAGGAAATACCAAAAGTTGAAGGTTTGGGAGTTGGCAGCATCCATTTGCCAGAGTATGGCGTAGAAGATGCCGCAAAGGATGGCACCTGCGAAGATGTATGGCCTCCTTCTCCCCCAACGGGAAACGGTATTGTCAGAGATATAGCCCATAATCGGATCGATGAGGGCGTCGTATATACGTGGTAATCCGCCTAACAAACCGGCCTGAAAGGGGTCCATGCCGAAGGCGGTAAGCAGGAAG
Organism: Bacteroidota bacterium; assembly: GCA_027484125.1. Taxonomy (GTDB): domain Bacteria; phylum Bacteroidota; class Bacteroidia; order UBA7662; family JAIXUI01; genus JAIXUI01. The sequence goes on from JAIXUI010000157.1 coordinate 4,065, forward strand.
AAGCTGAATACGCCAAGTGATCCGGGCAATAGGTTGTTTACCAAGTGTCCGGAGCCAAAGGCTAGTTTTTGAATGGTGGGTACACGTTCCCGAGCGTGTGTAGTGGTCTGATTCATGAAATCATGGCTTGAGGGTCACTGTTTGAATTGCTTTTGCTGATATGCGGGTGCCTACTTCGTTCTTGCCGATTTTTAGCACCACGTTCCGCTCCTTGTCGGAGGGATTAAAGAGGACGATGGCCGTTGTGCCGTCTGGGTTTCGCGCCGCCGTACACTGCAAGTCGGTATCGGTATTTTGAATGCCGAGTCTGCGCGCCCCGGGGCGGATGTATTTGCTAAAATGAGCGAGGGTATAGTAGAGTGGGGTGAAATACACTTCGTCGGTTTCAGGATCTACTATCACTGGAGCGGTGCACCAGTTCTTGAACCAGTTGGGGCCGCCTTGCTTATCGAGAACCATGTTCCAGTCCACCCAGCCGTCCACATGGTGGTTGAGGCAGCCGATGATGTCGCGGGCGTAGCGGAATACAGGCACGTATTTCGGGTGTAGGTGCTTCAGGTGTTCAGGAGCCCAAGTCCAGCCCCAATCTTTGGCTTCTTCTCGCCAATACCAACTATCGTCTTTCCAAACTGGCACTTGCGCATCTATGCAGGCTTCTGTGTTGATCAGGTGTTTGCCGGGGGCGAGCTTGTGCGATAATTCCAAGGAGGCGGGAAAGTAATCGAAGGTGCTGTTGTACCAGTGAATAGCAGTTCCACCGAAATAGCGGGAAGAGGCTTCGTCTTTGTACATCTCTTTCACCCACTCTTCCAGCTCTTCTCCCCTATTCTGGTCATAACCGAGGATTTTTACTTTTCCGTATCCGGCTTGTTCGAGGTGTGGCCCCAGGTATTCGCGAACAAAGTCGGTCATTTCCTTGGGCGTATAGTACATGCTCTCCCAATTGTTTCCGTTGCCCAACGGCTCATTGATGACGGTTACGGCCCAAATGGGAATGCCTTCTTTCTCATAAGCTTTCAGGTATTTGGAGAAGTAAAGCGCCCAGGTATTGCGGAATTCGGGCTTCAGTTTTCCACCTACCCATTTGCCATTGTCTTTCATCCAGGGCGGCGCTGTCCAAGGGGAGGCAATCACCGCGAATCCGTCTTTGGAGATGGCCTGTGCCGCTTTAATCATTGGAATGAGATAACGGTGGTCTTCTGCAATGTTGAATTTTTCCAATTGCTGGTCGGAAGAATCCATGGCATAGGCATATTGGTAGAGCGAAAAATCGCAGGAGTTGATGTGGGTGCGGGTGAGCGAATAGCGCGCGCCTTGCGGGCCGAAATAGGCTTCGAGCACTTGCTTCCGCTTTTGGGGGCTCAACTTCGATAACAGATAGGCCGAGCTTTGGGTGAAGGAGCCTCCAAATCCGGTGATGGTCTGAAACTGCTGCTCCGGCAAAACGCGAATTTCTGCTGATTGGCCTGTGGGTTTCACGGTTGCAACGGGCGTCAATTTGTGGCCGTTGGCGGCGGTTTCTACCACTTCCCATGTGGAACTTTTTTTCTGTGCAAAAAGTGTTTCAGCTTGCATCATCGTCATGAGTAGTAAAAGCAGGGTAGTTCCGGTTCGAAGCATGCGAGGATGGTTTAAAGCCTGAATCGCTTCGGGTGAAAACTTACTTCCAACAAACGAATGGTTCCGGAACGGTGGAAGATGGCATTGCTGGCATCTTTGCTGAGTTCAGTGTTCGACAGAGTTGTCTGAGTACCGTCAGCATGATGAATCACCAACTGGTCGTTTTGCCCCAACCTATAAATCACCGGAACCTGACAGTAAGTGAAGAAGAGGCTTCCGGGTTCTAAACGCATGGTTTGATGTATGCCCGCTACATCTACCAGATGAACTTCTTCCTCATTTTGAAGGAATTGAGCCTGTTTGAGCAATCGCGGATTGAAATTCAATTGTCCATTTTGCACCTCAATCCCCAATTCTCCGATGCGGCATAGAATGTCTTCTTTCACTTGTCCGGTCATGCCGGGTTGCTGAGCGCCTTTTCCGAGTGGGGTATGGGAATAAGGGTCGGTTGGAAATGCGCCATAAACTTGCGGGCTTTTGTGCATGCCTATTCCGTCTTGTACGGCGTAGTAATGTTGAAACAACTTGGTCGCTACCGACTCATTGGCTTGCTTGGCTGCTCTCAGGCTGGTTTCCATCACGGCCAGTCCCAGCTTAGAGACCATGTGCCAATAGATAGAGCCTAATCCTTCATATCCATAAAACGTCCCGGAACGGCCGGTGAAGGCTTTATGGTTGAAGACTTCCTCGTAGATGGCCAGCACTTGTGCCCGGTCTTCTTTCACCTGTTGCTGATACGCCTCGTCTAACCGATTAAGTGCCAAATCAAGCTCTGCTGCGTTTCTAAAGTTGCCGTTGAAATGGAAGTTGCCGTGCAAATCGGTTTCTACAATTTGTCGATTGCCTTGTTCAACCAAGGTTTTCAACAAGTTAGACTGATATACTTGTGCTTTAGTAAGTCTATTCTTCTCCAAGAATCCCGGCAATCGTTTGTTAGGATACAGCATGTAACTGTTTTGATCGGGACGGTACAAGGCACTGGCTCTTAAAGCATCCATCAATTCAAGACTCTCTTCATCTGAAAGCAATCCGGTACTTAATGCAGCCACCTGTCCTTCGAGCATTTCGCTTAGGTGGGAGACTCCAATTCCATCGGGTCGAAGGTCTATGAGGTTGTAGGTGTGATAAAGGGAGTCGCTGCGCTTGTTGGCTCTAATGGTGTGTTCCAAGTAAGCCATCGCGGTTGTAAAAAGCTGGCTTACTTCAGCGATTGAAATGTTCGCTTTTTCACCGGAAATGCCGCTCTTATAAATTTCGGTTCTGAAGTTACTTCCGGCTAGTCCAAGTGCATCGGTAATTTGTTTGCGTACTTGATCGTCGAGTTGGCCGGAGAGTTTTGGAAGATGTTGGACTAAGATGGATTTAACCCCGATGAAAAAACGCAGCAGCTCATCGGAGATAGGTACTTCAAGCGGGCTCATTTGTTCCAATAGAGGAATGAAAAAGCTGAGGAATCTGCGGAGGTAACAAACAGTCACCATAGACAAGCCATTACCTACTAGTGCGTTGTTGGCGTCGTTCCATTCCGGGCGCTGGGTGTTCATCCAGATTCCGCCTTCAGGAACCAGGTTCGACAATTTCGCAAGTACGGTTGTGAGGATTTTCTCCACAAAACCAGCTTCGCAAACTTGGCCATGGGCATCGGTTAAAAGCGCTCCGTCGGCTCCCAGTAGCTCCATTCGCAGACGGATGTTCTTATCTGCTTCATGGTTAAACTCGATGGTGTCTTTGGGATTACGCAGGATGTTCTCGTAAGTCTTGATGCGGTACGGAACATGGGCATAGACAAACCCACGGGCAGAAAACCAGCTTTGGAAGCGATTAGGTTTTCGACTTTGGGCGAACTCCAACAGCTTCAGCAGGTAAATAATTTGGTGATCGCCCCAATACCCGATGTACGACCACGGATTATCGGGTTCTATGGTTTCCCAATCGAAACCGCCTTTGGTTACGCGGTATGGGTTATAGCCATCGAAGGTGCTGGTATTCAAAAACTTAAAGACCATGCCTTCGATAAACTCCGGATAGGCATGTGCGAGTGCTTCCCAGTTTTGGAAGATGTCGCGCCAGTTGCCTTCATAATCGAGGATTTTGCTGCCGTCAAGCTCATTTCGGAGGTTGATGGAAAATTTATTCCACGGTCTGCTGGGGTCGCCATGGCGGCGGCTGAATTTCAGGGGCAGGTATTCTGATGCCAATCGCGCCAAGGCCAAAGATTTAGTTTGGGCGATGATTTGGCGAAGTTGGAAAATGGTACATATTTCCGGAAGATGGCTCAAGGCTTCTTCCCAAGAAGGAAATTCCTTCTTGTTGGCATTTCGGAGATAAGCGAAAAAGTCGCTCTTGCTGATGTCGTTGTTGTGGTCGAAGATTCCGCCTCGCATGATGTTGAACAGCACATTGGCAAAATGGCGGGTGTTCATACGTGGGTCGGCGGTGTGCTGAACGGCATCGGCTGAGGCGGCTAAGGCGAGTAAGTCGCGAGAGCCGCCGGCTACATCGGCCAAGACCTCGCTCATTAGGGCAGGGTTGGTTCTTAGTTGATGCTCCAGCGCAATTACCGCAGCCTGACTTTGGTTTACGTTGGCAACGTGATGCCAAGTGGTTGAGGTATTTTCCGCTAAAGTGAGTGAAGCATTCACCAAAAACGCGCCTTTCTCTCCTTTTACATCTTCTTCCTGAACCAGGTTACGGCCTTCACGAAAGGCAGAAAGGGTATTGGAAGACAAGAGGAATAGCGGATTTTCTAAACCATGTACCCAAGCCACATTGGCTTTAAGGGCTTCACTCGGCTCTGCTTTGTCCACAATAATGGCACTTAGTGCGAAGAGGCCCATTCCGGCTTCCGGCAATAGCTCTGTACGTTTGTAGGCATCTGCTAAGTTGCTGGCCGAACGCTGTAAATCGGCTTCAACGCCGTAGGGAAGCACATTTTGGAATCCATCCAGAAGCGCAATTTCAAGTTTGCGGTTGCTGTGGTTATGGAGCGTGGCGGTCCTTACAAATCCATATTGCTTGCTGGTGCTCCATTCGTACGAAAAAGTGAGTCCGAGGCTGTGATTCACTTCTTCAAACCTGATTTTATTCCCTAACCTGTTTTTATACAGGTTTCGTTGCCATTGAAAAGCGCCTTCTGTACGAATAGAAAAAGGCTCCCAAAGCAGCGACTGTCCGTCTTGATTTACCCTAATCAGTGTTTTGCAACCTGTATGTTCAGCCGATTCTGTGATTTTATCGTCGGTATAGTAAGGGAAAAGCGCATACTCGGCATTTTTTCGTCCGCAAGAAATTCCCCCATTGCTGGACACAAACAACCAATGATCAGAATCGCTGACGATGGTCATGAAAAATGGCCTCATCAGCTGAACGTTCTCTATTTTGAAGAACACTTCGCCATGAAGGACAACTTCTTCCATTCGAATTTCTTCCGATTGTAAATGAGGCACTTGAGTTTGGTTTTGCATGGTATAGCTAAAATTTCGGGCTAAAAGAGGCAAGCCATTCTTAGCCGAAATACCGTTAGGCGTTGAAGGTTATTTCTGGCGATATACTTTGATGTAGTCCACCGTCATGGTTTGTGGAAATGGGGTAGCTCCTGTTGGGAAGCCCACGAAATTTCCACCTACTGCAATGTTGAGAATCATGAAGAAGGGCTGATTGAAGACCCACTCTCCGGTTAAATCTGCTGGAGCAATTCGCTGATAAAGGAAGCCATCAACAAAATAATCGATGAAATCTGCGCCCCATTCTACGGCATAAACATGGAAGTCGTTGTTGAAGCGGCCGTTGGTGAGCATGTAAGACTTGGTCTTGGCATTGCCACCGGAATAGCCGGGTCCATGGACGCTACCGTGGTTGATGTGCGATTCTTGCCCGCGCTGCTCCATGATGTCTATTTCTCCACACTGTGGCCAAGGTACGCTGTCGATATTGGCGCCGAGCATCCAGAAGGCAGGCCAGATTCCGGGGCCGGTTGGGGTCTTGATGCGCGCTTCGAAGCGGCCGTATTTCTGCTCAAAAAGCCCTTTGGTTTTCAACCTGGCCGAGGTAAAAGCAGAACCTGAGAAGTTCTCTCTTCTTGCCGTAATCACCAGTTGTCCTTCGCCATTCAACTGAACGTTGGAGGTACGCTTGGTATAGAACTGCAATTCTGCATTTCCCCAACCATTGTTTCCGGTCCCGATGTCATAGGTCCATTTGGTACTGTCTGGCAGTGTTCCGGCGGTTCCTTCGAACTCATCGCTCCAGGTAAGTTCCCAGTTACGCTGAGGAAGCTCCTGTATAGCCTCTCTTTCGCAGGCACTAAATGCCAACAATCCGGTAGCCCAAAGTGAACCGGCGATGAACCAGTTGCGTAGGGTAGATAGTTTTTGCGTTTTCATGTTTAAGGAGTTCTTTAGGGATTAAAGGCGGAATAGGATGTTGTCGAGGTAAATGGTGCCGTTGCCTTCGAATTTCAACTGAAAGACGTTGTTCAAATTCACTGGCGAGAAGTTGGATAGCGGAATGTCCACGCTGTTCCAGCCTGCTGTTGTTGGTACGGTGAGGGTGAAAGATTTTTCTACTGGCCCCGGACTAATCAGGAATACCCTAAGGCTTGTCGAGTTAACGGAATAATAATCGAGGTGAAGAAAGTTGAGGCCGTTCAGGTTTTGATTGGAACCCAGTTCAATGCCTTGGTAATTCAGGTTGCTATAAACAAGGGTGTTGTTTCCGCCAATAGGCACTTGTGTGACTACAGTAGCTTGTCCCCAAACAGGGTTCAGATTGGTTCCGGCAATGTTGGTGTAAGCATCGCTGAAAACGGAAACTACCGTTGCCGCTGAATAGGTGGGGGTTGGCGCCGGAGCTGATGGCACGGTGGACATTTTATAGAAGTAAACATTGTCCAAGTAGAGGTTAGGAATGGTACCAGAGAGTACCAATTGGGCCAAATTGGCGCGGGTAGTAAGTCCGGTGAAGCTGCTCAATGGAATATCTAAACTCACCCACTGATTCGACTTCAAGGTAGGCGCCGCAATAGTGACTTCATGGGATTTATCGTCGCCACCACCGAAGACGTTGTTCGGACCAAAATCAACTAACAAAACCTTGAAGTTGTTAGGGGCAGTGGTGTTGTCGGGTGTCCAAATGTCGAGGTGAAATCCGTCCATCGTAGTGGCGTTGATGGTTTGTGAAGTAAACTCGATGCCTACGAAGTTGAGGCTCTTGTAGCGAATCACATCGTCACCCTGAACCTGAATGAAGGTATTGTCGGCGGTTGAAAACTGCCAACGGGTGTTCCAGGTGTCCACCGGAACGTTGTTATAGGCGTTGGAATAGAGGGAAAGAACGTTGGCCGCATCGCGGGTTGGCACTGGTGCTTTAATTACCGGACCTGGCACGGAGCCCACCGCATTGATGCGCATGGTGTTTCCTGTTGGCTTTTGGTTTACGGTTGCTGTAATGTTCGCAGTGCCGGGACCAATAACGGTTACTACGCCTGCTGCATCTACGCGAGCTACAGAAGAATCTGAGGTGGAAAAGTTGAAATAATTTGGAGAGATGTCGGCTACTTGATTCACCCCGGTGGGCAAATTCGCAATCACTTGCATGCCTGAAATAGTGACACGATCGCCAGGCTCAAGCCCGGAAATTACGGTATCTCTTCCTCCATTAAACACACTGGTAGCCGCTCCCAAAGTGCCTAATTTTTCAAATCTTACTTCATCAATCCAGAAGGTGTAACCACGGCCGTTTTCAGGGCCGGTGGCATAATAAAAGAGGCCTTTTTCTGCACTCAATTTTGTTGCATCAGGAATAGGAATGATGACTTTCTTCCAGTTGGTGTTTACCTGCATACCGCTCAGGGTAACGAGGTTACGGTTGGCGCCGAAGTCGTTGCCGAAACCGAGGGTGGCAATGGTGGCGGGCTGGGTGGCTTTGATGTAGAAGGTTAGGGCGTTGTAGCCAGACAAGTTGCGTCCGGTTTTGCTTAAGAAAACCCCACCAGCATATGAGCCTGTAGGTGTGTTGGCATCTGGCACATCAAATCGCATAGACTGAAGCGAATTGTTGTAGGTTACCGCTCGATCTACCTGGAAGGCGCGCACGTCGGAACCTCCGAAGGCGGCATAAGCGAGGTCGGGGGTAAAGTCGTCTCGGAACACGTCCGGATTGGCAGGAAAGGAGATTGGCTCCAAATCTTCCAGCGCTCGTTTCTCGCAGCTGGTGCTCACCAGGAGGGATGCTGCAAGCAGTCCGAAGGCAAGCATGGAGGTAAACCGATTCGTCGTATTGGTACGCATGGTGCTGTTTGATTAATCGTTGGAGGAATTTATTTGCCTAATGAAATTTGAACGTAGGTGCGGATTTCCCATTCGGTACCGTCAGGGAATCCTATCGCTAATGGGTCTGGCACTAACACTCCGGCTGCATCCAATACTTGAATGGGTGAATAGCGAGGAGAATAGCGGTTGAGGGTGCGGTAGGTGCAGCGAAGTCCGATTTTGGTGGAAGCGGTCATGAACCAATCCGGTTTGGCTACTTCGGTGGAGATGTCACCAATCCACTGCATCGGGAAGGTAAGGTTGAAGTCGCGGTGGTAGTCGAAAGGCCCCCAATCGTTGAACTTACCGATGGCGGTGAATTTCATTTTCTTGTATATGGTACGGAGGTCGAAACCGAGGCGTTCAATGGTACGAGCATCGCTACCGTTGGCTTGTCCGTTGCCCCAGTAGAAGTTGGCGATAAAGCCTAGGTCGGGGTTAAGTTTCGAAACGATGCGGGTGTTGAGCTCCCATAGATCCTGGGCCGGTGCAGCTCCAGGGAAAACGAAGGTGGTTCTTCCGTTGGCCAAAATACCGATGGCTGCATCTTGGGTGGTAGGGAGATGGCGATACACAAAGTCAGCACTCATGGCAAACTTGGCATCTTCCGAACGGTCGTTGTCCCACTCATACATCCAGGTTCCTGGCGTTGGGTCGTAGGTTAGCAAAAGCTCTCCAGCCACTGTTTCTCGGTTTGAGCGAACAGAGAAGGGGTCGTCCAAGATGTTTCTGGGTCTGGCAGGCGCCAGCACATTACCACCAATTGGACCTTCAAGGGGCTTCTGATACAGGAAGTTTGGTGCTACCTGAAAGTGTCCCATGTTTACTGTAAAGCCGCTAAGCACGTTGTACATGTTGCCACTTCCCACGTCTTTCAGTCTCCAGCCGGTGAAGGTTTTGGTTTGATCCATGCCTCCATTGGCCACTAGTCCCATGTAGGAAGCTAAACCGTACCAGTTTACCCTGCCGGCAGATAAGGTTAATTTGATTTTCCCTCCGAAGTTGTCGTTGGTGTTGATTTGATCTTGGAACACTTCTTCCACGCCATTTACTGAACGAACAAGCTGGAAGTTGCGGCCATTGAGTGGCTGACCACCCCAAAGGCCGCCAATATCGAAGCCGAAGCCGCCCATTTTACGAGAAACTACGAAAGAAGCACGGCGTGTTTTCGGCATCGGCACGGCAAAAGAGCTCTGAATGCCGCTTCGTTGGGTGATGTCTTCGTGGAAAATACCGCTGAGGTTGAAGCCTTTTACATTGCGGTTGTATTTCACTAAGAAGGCTGGGTTGGCTCCCCACCAAAGTTCCGGACCAAAGGCCACTTTCAAGCCTTTCATGCCACGCTTGCCTTCCATCTCAAATCCAAAGGGTGCTTCTCCATTGTAGATGTCGATGTTCGGGCCGTAGTTTGCTTCCGGATAAAGACCGAAAAAGTCGCCTTCGTAGCCCCAGTGGTAGTGTCCGGTACGATAAAATCCGGTGAGATTGAAATTTTTATGGCTCCAGGTGATGGTACTTCTATACAACTGAAAACGGTTGTTGGAGTTGATCATCATGGGGCCGTTTGGGGTATTGACCGTAATGCGGCGACCACGATTCTCATAGAACACTTCATCAATCGGATTTTCTGCCACGTTACCGAGTACATTAAACTGAATGTTCGCCATCACATTAGGTGCAGGACGAGCGGTAATGCCTACGTTAAAGGATTGCATGTGATCGAATCCAAGACGGTTAGGGTAATTCTGTTTGGTAGGGTCTGCATTTTCAGGCGTTGCAATCAAACTTCCACCGGTATTGAAGGTGAGGAAATTGGCTTGTAAATCGCTGAGGTACAGTTTGCCTTTGCTTTCAGCGTTAAGGGCTGCTTCATCGCCTCGCGCTTTTAGCACTGCATCGGTGGTTTGAATGCCGTCGAGTTGGTTGAGGCCGGCTGCCGCATCATAAGGATTGAAACGGTGAACTTCTTTCAATGCATAATAAGCGGCGCGTGGATATAGCGGATAAATGCCTCTTTCGTTGGTTGGTCCTTTGGCGCAGATGCCGAACCACTCTTCGTTCATGTTGTTTTCCCCTACGATATAGTCATTGGAGTAACCACCATTCGACCAGGAAGCTGCTACATCGTGCTCATCAAGTCCGGTAGTTTGTCCGGTTTTCCACCAACCATCGCTAAACTGAAAGGTGAAGCCGCCCAAGCTGTTGTTAGCTCTTCCTCTTCCTGATGCATGAGCATAGATTTCTTTCCAGTTGCTCACCAGCAACTCTGCCTGAAAAGCCTGGTCTTCTTTGTTCGCTTGGGTATTGTATGCGTCGGCACCAAACTCCGTAAGAATGACAGGCTTGCCATATTCTTTGCTTACGCGGTCGAATAAATCACCAAAAGAAGGCCCACGGTAAACGTTGATTCCAAGAATATCGACATCCTTACAGGTTTCATTGATGATGTTGAGAAACAACAAATCGCCGTTACAAATCGCTACCGGGTGCCCTTTGTCTATGGCTTTCATTTCAGCCGCTGCTTCGTTGAAGAGGCGGTACATGGGATAAGCGGCTTGGGTGGACTTGCGGTCTTTCACCGGAATGTCTTCCGTCTCCGCTCCTCGCCAAAAGAGTCCGTAGTTGTTCTCATTTCCTAATAAAAAGAGGAGCAATCCCGGCGTATTCCGATAGGCTTCGGTCATCTGGCGAACTTCTTTCAGCAGCAACTCTCGAACATCCGAACGAGCATAGTCGGTGTTGGGCTCCCATTTGCCATTTAAAGTAAGTCCATAGCGGCCAAAGGAATGATTAAGCATGGTGTATATTCCATACTTCTCGTAGATATATTGAATCCAGCGAGGAGGCACACCGGTGTATTGACGAATGGTGTTCACCCCCATGTTTTTCAGCATGGGCATCTCATTATCTAAGGCAGCTTTAATTACCTCCTCAGACTGATTCCACAAACTGTAACTGTAATTGGTCCCAATAGGAAAATAATCCCAGTTCATTCCATTCACGAACATTTCCCGGCCATTGGCTTCTAACCGAAATCCGCGTTCCGATTTTTTAACTTCTACCCTGCCCGATTGGGACTTACCCAACCAGGGTAGAAGAAAAAAGCACAACAAGAGCGTAAGTCTTTTCTGCATAAAGTGGTTCTTTTTAAGGCTTCTCTAAACACGATTACATGCTCAGATTCGCCTGTTGATTTTTTTGAATTTGATTGGCCTGTTTTAGCGATTTCTCAAACTAAAGACAGGTATAAATCTAGTTTTATCTTATTCTCTTGTCAAAAAAGGGACTACATCTCTACTACTACAGAATGAAAAAAATCGCTTAAAATGTTAAAAATCAGCACATCTTTACTACATCAATTTGTGCGATCAGGAACCTATGCGTCATCTTTTGCTGAAGAGCTTATTTTTCGGAATTCTTACTTGGCTGCCTGGCGGGCTTCATGCACAATCCAATTGGAGCACCACAGAAGTGCTTAAGTTTTCGCGTGAAGACTATGGCGGAGGCTCTCAAAACTGGGCCATAGCTGAGGACGATAAGCAGCGTATTTATGTAGCCAACAACGAAGGATTATTGATTTTTGATGGCCAACGTTGGCAAAGATTTCCAGTCCCCAACCAGACCATTCTTCGCTCTATTGCCTTAGACCAACAAGGTCGGTTATTCGCCGGTGCTCAGGACGAGCTAGGCTATTTTGCCCCTGACCAGCACGCCCGTTTGAAGTTCCACTCCTTAAAATCGCTAATTCCGATTGCAGCCCGATCATTTCAGGATGTTTGGCAAACCATTGTCTCCAACGATGGGGTTTTCTTTCGCTCAAGTAAATCCATCTACCGCTATCACCAAAACCGCATGCACGTACTCCCTTCGCGCATGGGTTGGCGGTCTCTTCATGCCCACCATGGCCGTGCTCTTGCCCATGAGGTGAGCCAAGGATTGTTGCAATGGAACCAAAACCAATGGCAAACTTACTTGCCGGCAGCTCAGTTACCGGAAGGGTTCAACCTGACAAATTTGGTAGAACTCGGCCCCGATTCTAGCCTGGTTTGCAGTGAAAGTCATGGCCTTTTCATCTTAAGCAAACGCCAACTCAAACCGTTTAAGGTCAAGAGTGAGCTGTTCAACAACTTCCAACATTTCACTTCTTTAGCTATACTCCCCGATAGTTCCTTCTTAATCGGCACTTACTTCAATGGCATCTACCGGATTTCCCGAAGGGGCGACCTACTGGGCAACATCTCTAACAAAAATGGCTTAAACAACAACACCGTTCGTACGGTATATGCTAACGCCAGGCAGCAAGTGTGGATTGGCCTCGACAATGGCATCGCTTTTCTCGACCATGACAACGCCATCAGGCACCTCAATCCTTCCCTGTTCAACAACGGGGTTGGGTATGGGGTACACCGCTTGGGCAACAACCTCTATTTCGCCCTCTCCACCGGCTTGTTAAACATGCCACTTAACGGAAGCAGTAACCTTGGCAACCTGAATAATAACCTTCAATTGTTGCTACGTGGCCTAAGTTGGAACATCCACACAGCCGGAAATCGCCTACTCGCCAGCAGAGACGATGGCATTTGGGATTTAACCAATGAAAAGCCCATACCCATTCTTCGACGCTCCGGATTTTGGACGGCCAGAAACCTTCCGAACGCGGCACTTGGAAACGCCAATGTAGTGACCGGCAGCTATGAGGGCCTCTTCCTCTTCGATACGCGCAGTCAAGCCGTTCAGAACCTGGGCGCCTGGCCGGAGTTCAACGAATCTTGCCGCTACCTCGAAGTGGACGGCCCTTTCTTCTGGGTGTCCCATCCTTATCGGGGTGTTTACCAAATCAACCGAAACAATCGCCAAAAGAAGCTGTTTCGTGAAGCAGATGGCTTGCCAAGCAACCTCAACAACCACGTTTTCTACATCAGAAAACAGATTTTGGCAGCAACCACCCAAGGGGTATATGAATTCAACCCAAACACCAACCGGTTTCAACCCTCCACATTCTACCAGCGGTTTCTAGGCAATAAACCTGTCCAATATCTGAAGGAAGATGCCGAAGGAAGCGTTTGGTTAATTCAAGATAAACTACCCGGCGTCATCGACTTTCATCATGAGCAGCCTCAACTGATTGTGTTCCCTGAATTAGCCAATAAAATGGTCAGTGGCTTTGAAAACATCTATCCTTACAACCGCCAAAATGTGTTTTTCGGAAGCGACGAGGGGTTTTACCACCTTAACTACGAACGTTATGTGCAAGACATTCGTCCATTTTCCGCTTATTTAGCTCAAATTCATGCCATTGGTGACACCGATAGCAGCCTTTTCGGAGGCTTTCCCACAGGTGATTTAACCCAAAACCTTGCGCTTCCATACGATTTCAACTCCATTCAGTTCAGATTCGCCGCCACTGCGCTCAATCCTCACACGCGCATGGAGTATTCTTATGTACTCGATGGCTTTGAAAAGGAATGGTCAGACTGGTCATACAAAGCTGAAAAAGACTACACCAACCTGCGGGAAGGAAGCTACACTTTCAGACTAAAAGCCAGAACAGGCCCAGGAAGAGAATCAAAGGTTTTTCAGTTTACAATTCGCATCCAACCACCATTCTATCGGTCTTGGTGGGCTTACACCATCTACAGCCTTGCAATTCTTGGATTTCTTTATGGAATATTGAAGTTTCAAGCGAGAAAATATCGCAAACGTCAGGAAGACCGGCGAGCGGCTGACCAACAGCGATTTGAAGAAGAGCAGAAACAGATGGCTTATCAGCATCAACTCGATCTTGAAAAGACAGAGAAAGAGTATATCAGGCTACAAAAAGAAAAACTCGAAGCCGAAATCAATCATAAGAATGCAGAACTCGCTACAGCAACCATGAATTTGGTTCAGAAGAAAGAGTTTATCCTTAAGCTGAAAGCGGAGTTGGCCCAGCTTCAAAAAGGACCGCAGGAAAGCTCAGATACACCAGAGCTGCGAAAACTGCTCAAAACTCTAGGCGAAGAAGAAAAGCTGAACAAAGAATGGGATCACTTTGCCCAGCATTTCAATAGCGTACACGGTAACTTTCTGCAAATTCTGAAAAGCAAGTTCCCTTTATTAAAGCCTCACGAAATGCAACTTTGCGCCTACCTCCGCATGAACCTCAGCAGCAAAGACATCGCTCCGCTCATGAGTATTTCGGTGCGTGGGGTTGAAATCAGCCGTTATCGCCTCCGTAAAAAACTGAACCTGAGCACCGAAGAAAACCTGGTTCAGTACCTCATGGATTTGAAAGCGAGTTAATTCCAAAAAGTATTTTACGGAAGTAGCAAATTCAAGAGAAAGTCCAACCCATGAACTTGAAAACATCTATTTACTCAAAAGATAGCGTACTTGCTTATCCAAAAAAACCATTAATTACTCCATTCTCAAGGTGTTGATAAGCCTTCTTCTTGGCGGTTGCCCTACTCAGTATTAAAGAGACAAGGATTTAAAACAGTCCTTTTATCCATTGGTAATTTTCCTTGTAAGGATTTGGAGCTGCCAAAAGCTGTGGTTCTTTCTTTAGCTCTAACTGAAGGGCACTAATGTTTAGTGCGGACCTTATGATGAGCACAATTTCTAAGAGAACTATTAGTGCAATCATTATTTGAAAGATAAAATGTATTGTGAAAGGTCTTGAAGTTCTTGATCGGACAATTGAGCAAAGCCCGGCATTTGAGGGTAATCCGGTCTTTTTTTACCAGGTGCTTTAATCCATTGTTTTAAAGCAGCCTCATTACCGGAATAAATAGAAACCATTTCTTTAATTGGAGGACCAACTATTTTCTGATCCAGTTGATGACAAGCACTGCAATTTTGCTGAAAAACTGCTTCTCCGGCAGCAAAAGGGTTATTCGCACTTTCGTCTTGCTTCTTAACTTGGTTTAATTTTGCTTCCTCTCTGGCTTTTTTACTCAATTCATTGAAACTGGCTGTATGTTCTGCCATTAATTGCTGGTGTTTGTGTAACGCATTGTGCCTATACAGCTGACGGCTCCCCCCGTAAAAAACCAAGAAAACCACTACAGAAATAATTATTTTCTTCAAATGAGTGTCGCCTCTTAACGTTACTATTCGTAAAGATTGATACGACCACCATAAGGCTGCCATCAAAGAAAAACCCGCACTCAACATTAAGCCAATTAATTCAAAAGTAATCCCTTTAGGAGGAAGCGTAAATACCACCAACAATCCGAATAAAATTTGAGCAGCAAATCCTAAAACAGCAAAATAATACCCAATCCTTTTCACCTCTTCCCTGCTAAATTCACCTTGGTAGATTTCATCAAATGGGTAGTTTTTTCTGCTGTTGTACGCAACCAAAAAGACCCCGGTAATAGAAATGCACCCGGCGAGAAACTCCAAGTATCGTGGAAACACATTGGGCAAGGCTAATGCGCTCAAGTAGCCTTTCACCAAACCCCACTTTTCCGGAAACATCATTAAATTGACATTTGTAAGAAAAATAGTTGGAATAAACAGAAATATTAAAGTGGCAGCTCCAATTATTGAAATGTGTATGCGTTTCGTTCGCTTCATGGAATTCCATGAATACTTATGCAAGTAAGTTAGCAAGAAAGCAATGGTCACCAACGGAATAATCATAATCCAAACAAAACCAGTGAGGGCATTTGCTGAATAAAAATAAACCGTATATAACGTGTTGATGCTCAACAACGGCGCAACTCCTAACACCACCGCCAAGCTCTTATTTACGGTAATGGTTTTGGCTATTTCATGCGCTAATACATCAAAGCGGCCGTCCTTCAATCCCCGTATTTGCGCCCAAAAAGTTAAAATACTTCCTCCAACCATTAAATGGATAAAGACTATGTGCAAAAGGAAGGAAATAATGAGCAAACTTACGCCTAGCCATTCAGGAAGTGGTAACGCCAAGGGAATATCCTTAGGAACCGGTGTAGTGATTTGTAACAACATGATTTTACTTTTGAGACAATGAAGGCGCTTGTGTGGAATTGGAAGGCATTCGGGATTCGGCTACTTTCTTTGCATTATTATGTGGACTAATTGCAATCCCGGAACCTTGTACCCCTTCAAGCGTTTCTCCTGTAATTTGTAAATTCTTGATATACGCAACAAGCGCATCCAATTCTTCCTCATTTCCTGGAAATGGCGGCATGTAGGTTCGTGCGCTATGCATATTCTGAATGTAAACCTTCATCGCATTTGCTTCAAAAGGCTTATTAATGCCATACATGCGTTCAAAAACTTGGGTAATTCCATTCACGCCTTGGGTGGTATGGCAACGGCTACATGTGTTCATAAACACTTCTTTACCAGCTATTAATTTATTCTCTTCGGTAATGGTTTCTATTGCACTGTAGGTGGCATACTTTAAAATACCATCGCGCTGATAAAGTGGATAATCCTCTACCCTTAACAAATTAGAGTACATATAACCTCCAATGATGTAAGGCTTACGAATAAATTCACGAACCCTTTCAAATATTCCAAGAAAGCCAAAAACTCCTAAACACGCTACAAACACATATACAGTTTTTATTTTAGAAGCTTTTACAACTGCTAAAATGCCCACTACCAAGGCGGTAGAGCATGCTCCAATAATGAAATATCGAAGTAAATCATAATACTGTGCAAACTCGATGGTTCCCACCGCTGTGCTCATATTGGCCTTCATAGCTGCTGGCATTACTTTCCAGTAATAAATAGCTCCAAGTACCGCAAATGGAATCATGGTAAGCACCCATTGGCCGGCGTGGCGCAACAAAGATTCTCGGTGTTGATGTTTGCGAGAGACCATGATGGAGGTCAAAAGCATTCCGAAAATCCCTGCAACCAACATAGCTACCGGCGTTCGAAACAATAATTGAGGCAAATAAATAGGGTTTGTGAACCCATTTAGCAAATTCTGATCGGTATTCCAATTGCCCGGATCCATCATAAATCCTAAAATTGCTACGATAATAGCCATGGTAATCCACGAAAATATCGCCAAGAACCATCCAAAATTAATGTGCCTAAGCTTAGACTTAAGACTCTTGTTTGACGATTTCCAAGTGAGAAAATAAATTAATATAAGCACTACTTCCGTAACAAACACTAACCATTCAATAAACCATGCCCAATAAAACACCCGAATTAAACTTCCTATGGAGGTTGGGCTGATTAAGGCTGCTGAAAACCAGATGCCCACACCCGTCATTGCCCCGATGGACGTAGTGATGATAAAGGCAATTTTCATCTTCCGATAAACGATATCGTCCCATTGTGTATCGGTAATTTGGTTCGAAGAAGCCATTTTTACGCCTTTTCGCTCCAACCAAACTATGTAAGGAATGAATCCTACTGCCAAACCATGATTGATAAACACATGCAAAATCGCGATAATCGCGATCAAAAACCGGTCGTTAAGCCAGTCAAGGTGAAACATGGGAAAGTCCATAGCTGTTGATTTTGTTGACTACAAAGTTCAGGGCTTTCAATAGGATGACGAGGAATTAAAACCTCCTTATATTTCACTTTTTCAGCTTCTATTTTCAACTATTGCTTTCATCTTTTATTCATTTTAAACTCCCCTTTTTCACTAATAACTTCTATTGTTATACTTTTTGCGCTCCTGATTTCTGCCCTACTTTTAGCTTTACAAACAAGGCTAAACTTCCTGATATGGAAGCATTTAAATAGAGCTGCACTAAAGAAAACGAATATAGAAAAAGAGAGATAAGTAAATTTCTTGTTTACGCTTCGCCCTACCTAGGGCATTCATTGGTGTCTTTCCTTGACGTTTAACAGGTTAAAGCATGAACCAATGAGCAACACTAACTCTATAAAGAATCGCAAGGATTCAACCTTTCAAGTGTTACTCCTTGTTTGAGCTTTTCAAGTCGCCAGATGGGAAACATTTTAATTCTACGATACCCAGGCTACTCTTAGTCTTTTTTATGCACCAGAACTAAATGAATCCGGAACAGATAGATATTAATGAAATGTTTTCGGGAGCAATTAGTGTAGTTTAAAACACCCTAATCCTGAGCCGCTTATATTAGAAAAAACCTCAATAAAAAGCACAAATAAACAATGATTAAAAGTTATAGCGGATTATACTTTCTACACGTTTTAAATTATGGCCCAATAACCATGTTTGAATCAACTCTGTGTTTTTCTGTATTTCTCCGGACTTACACCTATTTCCTTTTTGAAAAGCGTGTTGAAATAAGGGGCATGTTCGAAGCCCAGTTTAGTGGCTATTTCATTGATAGAATAATTGGTATAAAACAACAATCGTTGTGCTTCCATGAGGATGCGTTTGCGAATCAGATAGCCAGCGGTTTGATTGCATACTTCCTTACAAATTTTATTTAAATAGCCAGGAGTTACATGAAGCATTTCAGCATATTGAGAAGGCAACTTCAACCGTTCAAAGTGTAAATCAATTAAACGCTCAAACTCAAGCACCTTTTCTTGCTGAATGCTTTTATGTTTAGGCATCTCAAAAGGTTTAAACATTCGTTCAATCTCAAAAAGAACGATATTCAGATACGAACGCAGCACCTTATAAGTTTCCCTTTGTCGCAAGTCAAACTCTTCTTTGATGAACGTAAGCAATACATACAGTTTTCGCTCATTTTCTTCTGAAATACGCAAAAAAGACTGAACATCCGATTTCAAGAAAGAAAAATTATGGAGAATATTGTTGTTATACCTTAGAGAGAAAAAATTATCAGTAAATACAATGAAATACCCCTTTGTTGAGGGCGATAAATCTACTTTAAAAATATTTCCAGGCTTTATAAATACAATTTTTTGACCTTCAACACGAACTTTTTGAGAATCAATTTGAAGAAATCCTTCTCCCTCCTCAATGATAAAAATAGCAAAAAAGGTAGCTATATGTGAAAACTCAAGAAATGGAAATTGTTGAAGTAAACGTTCTGTACTTCCTACCCAAAAATGAGCTTGATTTTCTCCGAAACTTTCCAATTTAAGATTTGGAACCAGGTGATTACTCATAAAAAGAAGTTTAAAGGTTGCGTGACTATTTTGATTCCGGTAGGATATAAGTGTTGAACCAACAAGTCAATGGCACGCGGAATCGTGCCATTGATAAATCATCGTCCTTCATTCCTAAAATGGCTATTTTTGTGAATTTTTCTTCCTTTCGAGACTGTCAATCAATGGATTGACGCCTCCATCGTACATGGCTTTCATCATCCAATTGACCGCCCAATTAGTTTTATCCGGTGTGCCTCCTTGAATGGGTGGTTGAGGATCATACTCCATATCTAACATGATGGCTTGCGCATAACGGTCACCATAAATTGACTTCATAATGGCCAATGACATATCAATACCAGCACTTACACCAGCAGAGGTCCAGTATTTACCGTCGTTGACGTATCGCTGATTCGCAGGGATGGCCTTATACTTTTTCAAAAACTCTTCTTCTCGGTACCAATTGGTACAAGCTTTTTTGTTTTCAAGTAATCCGGTTGCTCCTAAAATCCAAACACCTGTGCATACAGCCGCGGTTAGCTTACTGTTTTGATCTATTTTTTTTATCCAACCAAGCACTTTGGCATCATAAGCGGCCTCAATTGTGCCGGTAAATCCACCCGGAATTACCAATACATCCAATTGATTTACCGAATCGATTACGGCATCAGGAATAATCTCTACGCCCATTACCGTTTTAATTTTTCCGGGTTTTACTCCAATCAATCGGGTTTTCACTCCCATGGCTTGCCCAAGTACATACCTAGGCCCCATCATATCGAGTTCATTTACGCCGTCATAAACCAGAATTCCGATTGTAGCAATATCCAAGGTTGGTTTGCCAAACAATAGTTCCATCGTTTTTACATGTTCGTCAGGCTTAAAGTTGGCAATCTCTTTCGCTAACTCAGAAGAGTCCTCTTGACTCATGACGACTTCTTGGGCTTGCTGTGGTGGATTGTCCGACGATTCAGAACATCCGAATGCTACCAACAACGGTAAAAAAAAGGGCAAAATTGGTTTCATAATAGAAATTAAAAGCGTGCTTTAACATTTTAATAAATCAATAAACATGTTGCCTTCCGGATATATATGGAATATCGGAAGGCAACACATTTCCGATTTTTAATGCTTTTCGTTACGGCAAAGTCCTACAATTTCGTGGAATACATCGTGTAAGGCAGACAACGATTTCGTAATGCTTTCATTCGAAGCTTTCTGCTCAATCATTTGGTGCAATGCCTCACTATCTTTCTCCAGACGTTTTACTGCTTGGAGAATTTTCTTGGTTTGATATTCTTGAGGAATTTTTGATTTCGCAAGAATAGCCGCCTTCTCCATCATTTCTTTACTTCGGGTTTTTATAGGCTCTAAATTCCCCTCTTCCGATGGATGAAACGTTTGCGACATTACCCCATGAAACTGCTTCAATTCACCCCATTTTTCGAAAATGGATTGTGCTTGTAAACTTGAAATCCCCCATGTGCAGAGGACAAACAAAAGAAGACCGATTCTTTTCATCTTTTTTAAAGTTAGTTGGTTGTTGTTGTTTAAAATTTGGCTTGAAGGGTTACCCCCACTGTTCTTGGCATGGCGGTTCTCAAACTGAAACCTAAACTAGAATCTGCATTACCAAAGGCAAGAAAACGCTCGTTGGCTAAGTTCTGCCCCCAAAGTGTGATGGCGTAGCGGCTGTAAACAAGCGCTAAATGACCGTTTATTACGGTGTATGTAGGCTGTTCTAATTTGTTTTGAATATCGGTGAAATACGACCCCATGTTACGGACTTCTGAACGCGCCGTTAACTTCAGTTTCTTACCAAAAGAAAACTCATATTGTCCCGCTAAAAACAAAGTATGTCGAGGAGCATTCGACAATCTGTTACCTCCAATCGGCGTAACAAATTCCGTATTGGTTAAAAAGTTAAATCGCTTTAGGTTAAAAGCCTCATAATTGGTTTCATTTATCCCAAGGCTTCCTTCGAGTTGAAGTCCACGAATTGGAATAGCAGTTACTTCTACTTCAACACCCATAGAACGGGCATCCCCTACATTTTCTCTCGCAAACACCCCCGGTGCTACTAAATTGAAGAATTGCAAGGATTGCCATTGTATATAAAATGCCGAAGCCGAAAAACTCAGTTTTTTATTGGCTAATAACGCCTTATATCCCAACTCAAAATTGTCAGAGAACTCGGGATTATAGGTGGTGTTGATGCCTTGAGGTAAGCGCTGTGCATTGATTCCACCAGCCCTAAACCCTCGGTTGTAAGTGATATAAGCTTGACTTTGGGCTCCAATTTCATACGAAAATGCCAACTTTGGAGACAATGCCGAATATGTACCACTTAAGCTGGTGTCTGGACGAACAAACGTAAGCGCATTGTTGCTGAAAATTGCATCGGGATCCGGAAAAGGATTGTAGGCAATTCCATTGAATATAGACTCGCGTCGTTCGTAATCGTACCGCAATCCTCCGGTAGCTTTTATTCGTTTGGTTATTTGGTAGCTCATCTCGCCAAAACCTGCCAAACCTAAGTTGTCAGATTTGTTTCTGGATATAGCGTAAAGATTAGGGGTTAACTCCCAAGTATTATTGGTGGAAGGTTCATAACCAAACTGATGAAACCCAAATACACCACCGGTGTATTGTAATTTAGAAGCGCCTGTAGATTGTATCCTAATTTCTTGACTCAACACTCGCTGAGGAGGCAGCATTTCACCAATTTGCTTTTCATAGAAGGAATGGTAAAATAAACCGCCAAAATCTATGTCTTTAAACGATAAACCTATCGTTTGGAAGGCAGATATGGAAGTGATTGATACGGACTTGGCTTCGTACTTAGTTACCAAGGAGGCATTCACAATTTGCCTTTCGTGTTGGCCGATTCTGGAAAGATTGATTACATCAGGTTTTGCAAATGCCTCTTTTACATCACGCTGTGAAACAAAAAACCCGGTGTTGTCGCTCCAGTCTCTTTGTCCTTTCAGATTCAAGGTGAAGTTAAGCCGCGAACTTGCCAACCATTTTAAATAAATATTGCCATAAAAATTGTTTTCTCCTCCTACAGTCTTGCCAAGCGTGCTTCCATCTAAAGCCCCGGTTCCTGTGGTATCGTTTTTCCAATAACCATCTCTGCGTTGATACAATGCATTCACGCCAAAAAACAACTTATTGGCAATAAGTGGCGTGCGAACTCCCAAACTGTAGCGCTGTAATCCCAAATTGCCTAAGCTAACTTCTGCAAAACCACTGGTTTTATTGGTAGGCTTTCGTGTAATCAGGTTTACCACACCGCCCATTGCATTTCTGCCAAACAGGGTTCCTTGCGGACCTCGAAGCACCTCTATTCGCTCCAAATCGGTAAGCGCAAAACCGTTGGCCAATATATCCAACTGATTGACATCGTCTATGTAGGTAGAGACTGCCGGATTTTCACTGAATACTTGAATGCCCCGTATCGATTGAACTTGCTGGAATGGCACTCCCAATTCCTGGTAATTATAGTTGGGCACTAAAGCGGTTAGCCCACTTAAGCTCCACGTTCGGGTATTTTCGATTCGATCTGCGTTTAGTGATGTAACAGCAACTGGCACTTGAACCAAGGCTTCTTCGCGCTTGGAGGCGGTTACTACCACTTCTCCTAAAACTAAATTGCTGTTGGTGAGGATTTTGTTAAGCGCTTTGGTGTTAGCATCAATTTTTATTTCCTGAATCTCCGGAGCATACCCAACAGCGGAAAACTGCAATTTATAAGTCCCTGGATTGAGTGACAATTGATATTCTCCATTAGAATTCGTAGTGGTTTGAAGACTTCGATTCAAAACGGTTATCAAGGCTCCGGATATAGGACTTCCTTGATCCGAAGTAATTCGGCCCTGTAACATTTGGCCTTTGGCAATGAGCGTAAAAAAGCACATTGCGAAACAAAAGAGTTGAGTTATTCGCATATTAAAAATTGAATTGAGAAAGAAAGGAGCCTGCCCCAATGGCAGAGAGTGGCGATGAACAGTCCGTTTAGCAGACTGCTTTTATAATGAAATCAAGTAGAAAAAAAGGGATAGCCCATTAGCACCCAATTCGCTCGTTTTCCGAAGAAATCTGATAAGGTAAAGGCCTTCGCTAAGGAACACAGCCGGCCATTAAACCATCATCAGCCTATTCCCTTATGGCTTGAAACCTATTGAAACACCACGGCAAACCGACGCCCACAATAGCACAGTAACGGGGTAAGTCAATAAAAAGGAAATCCTTCTGACAAACTGAAAACGGAAAAAGTAAAGAAAAGGGGCTAAAAAGAGTTGGTTAGGCTCTCGGAGGATGAAAAATGCCAAATATGGGCAGTAAATAACACCCAATGGTACGCGGAGAAAACCCTACAGTACCCAAAACCCTATCAAGTATGGGCGAAATTGAAAAAGACCTGTTTTCGGAACTAAGCAACAACTCCGCCGATTGTTTCATCGTTCTGGGAGCCTGAGTATCTGCTTCAGCTTTACTTAGTTGCTTTTTTAAATAGCAACTTCCCTGACAACAATTGTCTTCAACTTCTTTCTGCTCGCAAAGCTCCTCTGCAATGAAAGTCTGTGAAACTTTAAATGACAAAACAACCCATAACCCCGCAAGCGTTTGCAGGCTCAGTGCTAATGCAAGCAAAATGGTCGTAAATTGTCTCAATCCTATTCAGATTTATTGGCAAAACTAATCAAAAACAGTAACGAAACGAATTAGGACAAGAGAATGTTTAATCATCGCATTTATTAGTGCTTCTTTCCAAACAAACCGCTTCATTCTTTATCCTATTCACTTAATGCTTATCCTCAGCATGTCTTGCACTCAATGTGTTCCAACCGCCATTGTCGGACAAAAGATTTCGCTAAAACACATCATTGACCATGCTAATAGCATTTTTTCCATACATGCTCTTCGTGTTTATGCTGCTAAAAACACGATTTGGCACCGATAAGGTGGAAACTCATGATTGGCTTTGTGCCATCTCAAAAAACCTTTACCCTTATAGATTTCATGCAGATTTGGCTATTTACCGGCGTAAATCTGCTTAAAAATTGCGCTTTGGAGCGCATGTTTGGTGAACTTAAGATCGCTTTTTCAATGATGTTTATCCATCATCATGTATCGAATGGGTTTTAATTTGACCGAATATTCTACTCCAATAGTCCAGTCCAATATCATATCTCCATTTAATGCACACATGATTTTATTAATATTAAAGTTGATTTTTATAATTATTAGGTTGAAAAAGATCATTCAAAAGTAAGCTTTCATAATTCATTCATTGACTTAATCATTTAACAGCTACAAGTTGATGGAATAGAAGAAATCACCATCATGAGTTTAATACTATCTATTGCTCGTTCTATTAAAGGCACAACCATAAAATCGACTAATCGCATCGCTCATTCCATAAATAAAAAAGGGTTCACGCTAAACACCATGTGCTTCTCGTGAACCCTTTTCTGGTCTAGTTCAATCTTTTAGAACTGAGGCGGAGTGCTGTATGGTTTGCTGCGGCGCTCATATTCTTCAGCTAGTTTGGTTTCGTTGAAGGTGCGAGCCATGCGAGACAATTCATTCATGATAGCGCCCGCATTCATCAAGTCGCGCTCATAGAAGTTACGCTGCTTAGGCGCCAAACTGCTGTAATAGCGCGCTTCTGACTCATACATATTGAAGAGGATGTTGGAAATCTTCTTCGCTTTATCGGTTGCACCACACAAATAATACAGTTCTACAATGCGGTAGTTGTACAAAATGTAAGGCACATACTCATTAGGCATCACTTGGTCACAACGATCTAATACCTGGATAGCCTTCGCCTTGTCGCCTTTCGCAAAGAGCGCTTCAGCCAAGCGAATGAAATTAGATCGAAGGTTGATGGTCATGCGGCTGGTCTCAGGATCGATGTAAATACCCTTATCCATATTGCCCCAGCGAAACTTGGTCATCACATTGTTGAACATCAGGTCGGTATGAACGGAACCGAAGGTCTCACCTTGCTGAGAAGGAGTGCGGTAAGGCACAAATCGGTAATTCAAGCCTTCCAACTGGAAGTATTCCTGCAAACCGAGGTAGGAATCAGGGCCCATGGAGATGGTGAAGTAAATCGGGCGCTCAAAGCCATTCGAAGCGATAAGGTCCAGCACCATCAAATCATTCTTCAACAAACCACCTCGAGGAATCGTAAACTTAAGCGTATCCTGAACAAGTGGAATAAACTCTTGAGGAATGTAACCATCCTTCAACACCTTCTCCTTATTGACCTTGATATACACCTCCTTAGTTGGCATATAGTTAACCTGCTCGCCACTTTGAGTCGCCAGTTTGGCGCCCGGCTCATCGCTGGTCATAAACGTCATCATCTCACCCAATTCAGCTGCTCCGGGTAGCTTAGCATCATAAAATGGAATATAATCCCGAAGTCCCTGAACAATCTTGCTCTGGTCGATGCTGAACTTCACCCCTTTGCCTTTGCCATCACGGCTATCCTGACGCATTTGATTGATGTACCAGTCGGTTCCGAGAAGACTAAGGTTCACAATCTTCACATCAGTACGGATACCTTCCACCTCCTGGGCATACCAGAGTGGATAAGTATCGTTGTCGCCCATGGTAAAGAGAATGGCATTGGGCGCACAACTTTCCAGATAGTTAATTGCGAAATCGCGAGCGGTGTACTTGTTACCACGATTGTGATCGTCCCAGTTTTGCTGGGCCATCAAACCGGGAACTGCCACCAATGAAACAGCTGTTACTGCCATGGCAGCAACGGTCTCCGGTGACTTCTTACGCAACCAATCAAACAACGCCATCACGCCTAAACCAATCCAAATGGCATACGTATAGAACGAAGCCGAATAAGCATAATCACGCTCACGAGGCTGGAGCGGTTCAGGATTCAAATAAACGTTGATTAAAATACCAGTAAAGAGGAAGAGAATCATCACCACCCAGAAATCCTTGTTGTCCTTCTTCATTTGGTAGTAAAGACCTATAATTCCTAACAACAAAGGCAAGAAGTAATAGGCGTTATTGCCTTTGTTCGCTGCTTTGTACGCAGGCATATTCTCCTGCTTGCCGATACGCGGCTCATCGATAAACGAGAAACCACTGATCCAGTTCCCTTTTTCAGGATCATTGCCATGACCTTGAATATCGTTCTGGCGACCCACAAAATTCCAGAAGAAATAGCGGGCCCACATGTGACCCAATTGATAGCTAAATAGGAAGTTCAGGTTGTCTGCAAAACTTGGCACCTGACCGTCGCGGAGCTTCAACCAACTTTTGTAGAAATCGATGTGGCGCTGCATCGTTCCTGCACGGCGATAAGCGCGTGGGAAAAGGGTGCTTTGTTTCGGATCGAATACCGGAATTGGCTCACGTCCAGCCTCTTCATACTTATCCTTACCGCGATAATACTTCATCGGACCTTCTTCTTGATCCACCAACTCCGCAGTGAAATAAGGGCCGTATAGCAAGGGGCGATCGCCGTATTGCTCACGACTTAAGTAAGAAAGCAAAGAAAAAGCCTCCTCAGGATTGTTCATATCGATGTTGGGATTGGCTTTCGAACGAACAATCGTAGAAGTGTAAGAAGAATAGCCCATCAACACGAAAGCAAGTCCCAAAATGGCCGTATTCCAAATGACCATTCCTTTTTTCCGGGTGTAGAAATAGCCATATATCATTCCTCCGAGGAGCAGCAGAATCATGACAATAGCACCTGACCCGAAGGGCATGCCCATGCCATTCACAAACATCAACTCAAAGCGAGTGGCGATTTTGGGTAGATAAAGGATGACCCCGTACTGAATCAAAGCCAGGATAGCCATTCCGATTACTCCGGTAGTAATCACACCCATGGTGGAAGTGTTTTTCACCTTACGGAAATAATAAACGAAACAGATAGCCGGGATTGCGAGCAAGTTCAATAAGTGGACCCCAATGGAAAGCCCCATGAGATACGCTATCAAGATAAGCCAACGGTTAGAATCCGGCTCATCGGCATGGCGGTCCCATTTGAGGATAGCCCAGAATACGAGGGCGGTAAACAAAGAAGAAAGGGCATAAACCTCGCCTTCTACTGCCGAAAACCAGAACGAATCTGAGAAACAGTATGCGAGTGCACCAACTGCACCAGCACCCATGATGGCGATGCGCTGGCCCACGGTTAGCTCAGGATTTTCCTTTTCAGCCATTTTTCGACCAAAGGCCGTGATGGTCCAGAAAAGGAATAGAATGGTGAAAGCACTGGAGATCCCCGACATCGCATTTACCGCAGCCGCTACAGCTGCCGGCTCGGGAGCAAAGAGGGTGAATAGTCTTCCAATCATCAAAAACAAGGGAGCACCCGGCGGGTGAACCACTTGAAGCTTGTAGCAAGCAGAGATAAACTCCCCGCAGTCCCAAAAGCTGACCGTAGGTTCAATGGTCATCATATACACCGTGGCAGCAACTGCAAATACCAGCCAACCGACGATGTTGTTCAAACGTTCATAGCGCATAGAGCGAATTTTAGCGCCGAAAGATAGGAAAATCAAGGGTCTGACCTGCCTTCAAAACCAAAGTGAAAAAAAATTCGGCTGGATGTTGTGTGAAATTAACAGCTTCTTTACTTTTGCATCGCAATCGACGGAAACGCCGGCTGCGGAATTGTCCGATGGTGTAACTGGCAACACGTCTGGTTTTGGTTCAGAAGAGTCTAAGTTCGAGCCTTAGTCGGACAACCATGAAAGCCCCTCCTCCGAGGGGCTTTTTCATTTTTTATTCACGCAAAACTTTCAACTCCATAACCTTGGCTTTTCCTACCGATTCCTAACATGGCAGGCTTCGCTAACCATAGATTTGTTTATTACATACCCTCAACTTTTCTTCATCCCCTTATGGTCCGCTTTTTTTTTCGAGCTTGTTGTTACAAACACTCTTTGTAGCAAGCTCCCCCTCACTTCCAGGTTACACCAAAAAAAATTGACTTAAGAGGCAAAAGTTGAAGCTTCAGGGATTGAAAATGTTCATTGAATTCGATTGTTGGCTTTAACCTTAATAAAATGCTGTACTTTCAATCAGACAATCAATGTTTTTAACTATGTAACCCCAATCACTTTTTTAAATGTTCCTAATGGGTACCAGAATAGGCTTTACACGCTTTATATGGAGTTTTAAACTGCTGTTCTAATCGTTGTTCGCGATTGCCTATCCATCTACCTTGAATTATATGATTGTTTCCCCTAACTCTTGACTCTACTTTTTGTTAACATTCTGGATATCACTTTCCCAATCAACTCTCTGCCATTCGTACCCAAAGCAATCGTTTAGTTATTTCAACCATGAATCGTTGTTTGTTTCTTTTGTGGCTCTTGTTCGCGGCTTTTTCTACAGAGGCGCAGCAACAACAGTGTTTTCCAGCTAACCAATTGTGGCGTTACGGCACTTCCATGGAGAAGCTAAATACGCACTATCCTTCGCTGTTAGAAAAAATGGAGAACCTCGGTGAGGATAGTCTAAGAATTCAACAATTCAATTTTGCCGCTAATGCTTGGTTTAGCCAATTGGCCACATACCTCAAGGATAATGGGGTAAAACTGAGTGAGAAAGACCCTATGCTGTTTCGAATTTATGTCAATAAAAACAACCAAGTTCAATACCTGCTATATCATAAAACTACTAAGTGGAAAAAAGGGGGGCGCATGCAGTCTCAATTACACCAACATGCTGAGGCTTTTATGCGGTTAAATCCGGCCAATTTCGGTTATACTGGTCCGTGGAGGCACTCCATCCGACTAAAGGTTGAATAAGAAAACGCTTGTTCACTTCTGCTTATGGCTATTCGCTGCTCGCCCTGTCAATCAAGGCCTGAATCCGCTCAATTTCTGCTTGGATGGCCTCCGTTTGAGTTTGATACCAGGACAAGCTGATTTCCGCATTTCTTATGGCTCGCTCGGCTTCTTGTATGCGCTGGGTTGCTGCACTGATTTCCGCCTCACGTTCTTCCTGAGTTCTCAGTAGTTGCCATTCTTTAGCCTGTTCCAGTCCGTCACGTGCGGCAGCCAGCTCTCCTTGAAGACTTAATAATACCTGCTTCTGCTCTTCTTTTTGGCTTTCCATAGAGGCCAGCGAGTCCATAAATGCCTCTTTTTTAGCGATGTTGTTCAAGAGCTGCTTTCGTTCATCTTCCCGAATGCGCTTTTCTTCGTCCTGCTTCACTTCTTTTTTATCCTCTATAACCAACCAAGAGCCTATCCATATCAATAGCAAAACGATGATGAACCACGGCAATAGCTTCTTCCAATCTAAGTTTTCCATTTCAGAGCTGAATTTAAATGCAATTTAACGGCCTTCCTTCAGCCTAACTTCATGCCAATTTCCGTTCTCGTCTTTCCATCGAAAGGAAGAAGGCATGATTTCGCAGCAGCCGGGTGTTTTCGGAAATTCTACCGCGTAGCCAAGGGCTTGGTAACGCTGCCAAGCTTCCGATAATTCCTGAAGGGTAGAGACTTCTGTAGCCATTATTTATTTCGATTTTCTTTCGGATAAAAACTTCACAGTTTCGGCCATGCCGTCTCTAAAGGGAGTGAGGGTGTAACCCAGTTCATCTACGGCTTTGGAGGAATTAACGGCCCAGTCGTATTCGTATTTTCTCACCCAGGAAGGCACAATTAAAGGCGGCTTTCCGGTTAACTCCGCACGCCAGGTTTGCATCTTAGAGAAGGTAAGCATGAGCGGTAAAGCCACGGGCTTCATCTTCACGGATTTGCCGCTCACCTCGGCAAGAATTTTAAAGAAATCGGTATAGCTCAAGTTTTCACCTCCGAGCAAGTAACGCTCGCCGGTTCTGCCTCGTTCCAAGGCAGCCATGATGCCGTGAACCACATCCTCAATCCAGGCATAGCTACCCAAGCGCGAACCATCGCCTGGCAAGGTATTCCATTTGCCTTTTAAGTATAGGTCGGCGAGGCGTGCGAAGGCGTTGCTCTCGGAGAGTTCTCCAGGTCCATACACCCTGGTGGGGTTTACAACTACCACGTCAAGCCCCCGTTGTGCATAACGCAAGGCGCGTTCTTCACTCAGAAACTTGGAGCTTTCGTAAGGATGAAAGAAGTCGTGGTGGCGGATGGTCTCTTCTTTGGCAGGGATTCCGGGCAAGCTCGGCCCGATGGTGCCCGCAGTAGAAGTGTGAATGAGCCGCCTCATGCCCAGTTGCAGCGCTGCTTCCATCACGTTTTCGGCTCCTTGGGTGTTGATGCGAAACCATATAGAAGGGTCTTTCGACCATAATCGTGCGTATCCGGCGAGGTGAAAACCGAATTCACAGCCTTCCATCGCTTCTCTAACCAATTCCTTAGATTCAATGTCGCCTTTGGTCCATTTCCAATGATTTTGGTACTGCTCTAAACCTTGTGGGGAAGAACGTCCTAACAAATGCAGGGTATGGCCTTGCTCCAACAACAATTGACCAAGGTGCCCACCAATAAAGCCGGAGTAACCAGTAAGAAATACCACACTCATTGAGGCGAAGTTAACGGCCAAAGCCGGCACTGCCTACCTTTGGTACATGTTTAAACGTCAACCTAAGCCGGAAGAACTTACTGCCTTTGGACAAGCCTCTATGGGTGGGCATTTGGGAATGGAGTTTTTAGAAGTGGGTCCTGATTATTTAGTTGGGCGGATGCCTGTGGACGAGCGCACCAAGCAACCTTTTGGCATATTGCATGGTGGCGCTTCAGTGGCATTGGCAGAAACGTTAGGCAGCGTTGCGGCTTCCTTGTGCATTGATCCACAAGAAGAGATAGCGGTTGGGCTCGAAATCAACGCCAACCACATTCGCAGTGCCCGAAGTGGTTGGGTAATTGGAAGAGCTGAGAAAATTCACATTGGCCGCCAAACCCAGGTTTGGCAAATCACCATCCGCGACGAACACGACCACTTGATTTGCATCTCCCGCATCACCATGGCCATTTTGGCCGCCAAGAATAAACGCGGCAGCTAACAAACGGCTATTTCTTTTCTATCAGCTTGGCCTCTTCTCTTCGCAATTTACGGGTGTAAGAGCGTTGAAATAATAGCGGAAAGATAAACAGCGTAAAAAACGCAGCGATAAACATCCCGCCAATCACTACAATAGCCAATGGTTTTTGAGACTCCGAACCGATGCCATGAGATAGTGCGGCTGGCAATAAACCAAAGGTCCCCATCAGGCAGGTCATTACCACTGGCCTAATGCGAGAGCGTACCCCTTCCCGTATGGCGTCGGCAAGGTCCATGTCGTGATAGAGGTTTTCCTTGAATGCTGAGATGATGATTACGGCATTCTGGACACAGATGCCAAACAAGGCTATATAACCTATGCCGGCTGAGATAGAGAAGTTGGTTCCTGTAATGAATAAGGCAGCAGAACCTCCAATGATGGCGAAGGGGACATTGAGAAAAACAAGTCCAGCGTCTCTGAGGTTGCCAAAGTTGAAGTAGAGGATGAAGAAAATGATGAACAAGCTTATGGGAACCACAGTAGCCAAGGTTTTAGTTGCTCGTTCTTTGTTTTCGAAATCACCTTTCCACTTTACATAGTAGTTACGTGGTAATTTTACCACTTGGTTGACTTTGGCTTGTGCTTCTGCAATGGTGGCGCTCATGTCTCTTCCGCGAATGGAAAATTTTACTGCGGCAAATCGCTTGTTGTCTTCCCGGAAGATGAGCGAAGGCCCTGTGTAGGTATAGATGTTGGCAATTTGCCTTAAAGGAATGGAACCGCCGGTTTGGGTTGGCACCAAGAGCTGGCCAATTTCCAACTCACTGCGGCGGTAGGGTTCCATGAATCTCACGCGTATATCGAACTTGCGTTCGCCTTCATAGAGTTGGCTGGCGGCTTGCCCACCAATCGATAGTTGAATCACGGATTGAGCGTCGGCCATGGTGATGCCGTACAAATCCAGGCGCTCCTGGTCCAGCTCAATTCGTAATTCGGGCTGCCCAAAGTTTCGAACGATGGCTAAATCTTCAATGCCATCAACGGTTTTCATTTGCTGATAAGCTTTTTTGGCTTCAGCTACCAGATAGTCGAGGTCGTCGCCATAAATCTTGACGGCTATCGAGCCTTTCACCCCGGAAACGGCTTCTTCCACATTGTCCATAATGGGTTGTGAAAAGTTGAAGGCTACCCCCGGGAAGGCTTCCAGCCTTTTCTGCATCTGATTGATGAGCTCAGGCTTAGATAGGCCGCTTTTCCATTCTTTAGCGGGAAGTAAATCGACATGGAACTCTATATTATAAAATCCGGTAGGGTCGGTTCCATCGTTGGGACGACCGGTTTGGGAGAGCACTTTTCGAACTTCCGGAAACGACTCCAGGATGCTTCGAAAACGCTTGGCATAACCCACTGCTGTATTCAGGTTGATGTTAACTGGAAGGCTGGCCCGCACATAAATGGAGCCCTCGTTGAGTTGTGGCAAAAACTCTGTGTCGTGGAGGGTAAGGCTATAAAACCCAACCACCACTGACAATAAAGTCAAGGCCATGGTGGATTTAGATCGGGAGAAGCAAAACTGAAACAATCGCATGCTTCCCTCCTGAATGGCATCGACCACTTTATTGGATTTCTCCGTGACATTGCGTTTTAGCAGCAAGGCGATTAGCAAAGGCACTAACGTGAGGGTGAAAATTAACGCACCTAAGAGCGCGAAGCCAAGCGTCCAAGCGAGCGGACTGAACATTTTTCCTTCCACTTTTTGAAAAAGAAAAATGGGCAGTAACGCCACTAGAATAATGATTTTAGAGGTGAAGATGGCTTGTCCCATTTCGGTTCCTTTGCGACGGATCAGGCCGAGCTTGCTCATCTTATTGAAGCGGTCCATGCCCTTTTCATGGGCTTTGTGGGCTAAAACTACCAACAGTCCTTCTACCATTACCACCGTACCGTCGATGATGATTCCAAAGTCAACAGCGCCAAGCGATAATAGGTTGGCATTCATGCCCTTGAGGTATAAGCAAGCAAAGGCAAACAAGAGCGATAGGGGAATAATGGCACTTACGATTAAGCTGGTGCGCCAGTCCACTAAAAAGAGAAACACCACCAAAGTCACCAAGAGAATTCCTTCACCCATATTATGCAATACGGTTTCGGTGCAATAGTCAATCAGTGTTTGCCGGTTGTAAAACGGTTCAATGCGGACGTCGGCAGGGAGAATCCTGCTGTTGAGCTCTTCGATTTTTTGATTGAGTGTGCCAATTACCTGAGCCGGGTTTTCGTCCTTGCGCATCACTACTATGCCTTCTACAATGTCGTCGGAATAGTTTCGACCCACTTGGCCAAGTCGAGGAAGGCAAGACTCCCCAACTTTTGCTACGGTTTTTACATAAATAGGAGTGCCGTTCTGGTATTTGACGAGGATGTTTTCAATGTCGTGGACGTTTTTCAATAAGCCAAGTCCGCGCACCACATAGGCTTCTTCACCTTTGTTGATGATGTCGCCACCCACATTCAAGTTGCTCTTTTGAATGGCCTGATACACATCTAAGGGGGTTACCTTAAAGTCGGCCAACAGAGTTGGATTTACGGATACTTCAAAAGTTTTGACTTCACCCCCAAAAGAAACCACATCAGCCACGCCTGGGATGCTTTTTAATTGCCGTTCGATTACCCAATCTTGAATGGTTTTAAGTTCTCTTACCTGCCGGGTTTCGGATTTTAGGGTGTACCGAAAAATTTCGCCCGTTGGTCCGTAGGGGGGCTGTACTTCAGGATTTACTCCTTCAGGTAAATCCAGGTCTTGCAATTGGTTATTGACTTGAATCCGGGCGAATTGGTTATCTACTCCGTCATCAAACAGCACCGTGACTACCGAAAGACCAAAAAGCGTAGAAGAACGAACGGTGGTCTTCTTCTGTACCGCGTTCATGGCAATTTCGATGGGAATTGAGACGTACTTCTCAATTTCTTCCGCACTTCTTCCCGGCCATTGGGTGATGATAATCACCTGAGTATTGGTAACATCGGGAAAGGCTTCTACTGGCGTTTTTATAAAGGCATAAAGCCCAAAAACTACCACTGCCAAGGTAAAAAGCAGTACTGCAAAAGGCTTTTTAAGCGAAAAGGTGAGCAGCTGCTTAATCATTTGTAGAGCGCGTTAAACAACAACAATACATCAGATAGAATTACTTTTTCACCAGCCTTCAAACCTTGAGAGATAAAGGCTTGTTTGGCATTGCTGCGGTAAACCTCCACTTCGCGAACTTCTACTTTTCTTCCTCCTTTCCAGACTAAAACATAATTCTTGTTGTTGTCGAAGATGACAGCTTCAATGGGGACATCCGCCATTTTTTCTTGCTCAGAATAAGGAACCACAATCTGCGTGAACATATCAGGCTTCAATCGAAGGTCTTTGTTTGGAATAGAGATGCGGATTTTCATGGTACGGCTATCGTCGTTGACGATGTCTTGAATTCGGCTGATGATGCCCTGCCAAACGGTTTCAGGATGCGCCACCACCAAAACTTGCACAGTGTCGCCTTGTTTGATTTTTCCAATATCTGCTTCAAATACATCGGCCCATACATCCAGGTTTTCCAATTCAGAAATGGTGAAAAAGGGGCCGGTATTCGCGACTTGATACGGCATTTCGTTGCTTAGACTGGCGTTTTTTTCGATAATAAATCCTGAAATGGGTGCTTTTAACACATACAACGACTCCTTCATACCGTATAAATGAGTCACTTCCTTAGCCTTTTTCAAATCGGCTTCTGCTTTTCTCAAATCATTCAGTGCGTAATCCACATCTTTTGATGAAGCAAGCTGCAAGCGCTGTTGTTCCTTCACCAGTTCATACTTCTTTCGAGCGGTACTTAGTGCCGCCTCAGCAGACTCAAGTTGATCATCAGCATCTGCCACTTCTGCACTTCTGATGATGGCAAGCGTTTGACCGAGTGTTACATGGTCGCCAAGTTTAACTTCCAATTTGTTGATGATGCCATTCACCAAAGGAGCCACTTTAACCAGCTTATCTTCTTGAGGCTGGATTTTGCCGGTAAGCTTAAGTTCTCCCTTCACCGGACTTAAGCCGGCTTCTACCCAGCGAAAATTCACCATCATGGAGTCGGTTAAGACTTCTGTATCCGCAGCTTCCGGCTCGTTTTTAGGCTCACAAGAAGTGAGAGATAACAGGATAGGGAGGATTAATCCCAGAAAAAAAAATTGCTTTTGCTTCATTTTAAAAAAGTTGAAATACGGCTTGTCCTACAGCATAGTTCAAACCATTGAGTGATTGTACCCGGTTGAATTTCACCGTATTCATTTGGGTTACGTTGTTTTTGTATGCATCGAAGAAGTCCAGAAATTCCAGCATCGACATATTTCCTCGCCGATAACTTTCCACCACATTCCGCATCAGGGTGGTGTAGGTATTCATGAAGTTGCGGTCAAAACGATTAAAGAGGCTTTCCATTTTCACGCTTTCATTGAACGCTGCCAATACTTCATTTTCCAGACTTAGTTGCTCCTGTTGGTAGTTTAGTTTGCTGGCTTCGAGCATATTTCTGGCAGCTTGAATACGCCCTTGGTTGCGATCGAAAAACGGCAGGTTAAAGCCCAAGGTTATCGCATGGTAGTTTGGAATATAATTGCCGGCTTGGTCGTATGCATAACCCAAGGTGAGGTCCGGAATTCGGTTGGCTTTTTCCATGTTCAGGCTAAGTGCATTCATCCGTACTCCGGCCTCCTGGATTTTTAAATCAGCACGAAGTTCTAGTGCTTTTTGTTGGTAAAACATGGGTCCGAGTTCGCTTACCCGGATACTGTCGAGTCGAGATTCGTCAAATACCGCTTGTAAGTAGCGGTCGTCGCGGCTGCCTATTAATGTTCTGATTTCACCTTGATTTCTGGCAATGTTGATTTCGAGCACATTGCGTTCTGAAGTGAGGGTTAGTAAAAAGGACTGAAGACGCACCACCTCTTTGAGTGCTGCATTTTGCTTACGAAACAATTCCTGGTAGGCACTCACCAAGCTTTCAATGGTCCGAATTTCTTCGTTGTAAATCTGAAGTGATTGCTGCTGATAGTATAGTTCGAGGAAGTTGGATTGAAGACTAAAGTTTAGCGTTCGAATCAGTTCCTGAAAGGTTAGCTGGCTGATGGTTGTTTGAGTGCCTGCCATGGCCATCGCTTTTTTACGCTTTCCTGCCAGTTGAATCAACTGTTGAATTTGTAAGGCAGTTTGCCCGTTGACCCCTATCGGAAACCACTCTTTTTTACCTTGGTTGAGGATGTTTTGCTCTAATGAAAAGGAAGGATTGGGAAGCAGTCGTGCTTGTAATGCTAAGGCCTGGCTTGCTTTAACCTGATATTGTTGAGCCAACAGCAATAAATTGGACTGGGTAAACTGACTAAATGCTTGTTTGAGGTTGATACTTAACGTGTCTGAGGGGCTGTTTGCATAAGAGTTAACCGCAATAAAAAAGGAGAATAGGAGAATCCAACTGCTCTTTCTGGCACATTCAGTTAAACGGAGGAAAGTATATTGAGGTTGAAAATGACCGGTCATGTTCGTTATATTTTAAGGGCAAATTTGATTGATTCCATATTGGAACGTTCTTAGAATTTGAATCGTGCTTTACTTCTAATTCCATTTTTATGCTCTTTACGGAAATTTAGGATTTCGAATTATAGCATTTCTTTAATTTGCTGTAATTCAATAGGATAGCAATTAATATGTATGTCATGTATTGCTTTTCAAATTGATTATTAATAAAATACTAATTTGCACCTTGTGGTCTAGTATTGCATTTTCTGCCTTTTTACTCTGTTACCTTTACGTGGTGAGTCGCAGATTACAACCTAGCCTCGGATTTATATTCGCTACGCTTTTGCTCGATGTGATCGGGCTGGGTATCATTATTCCGGTGATGCCGGCCTTAATTCGAGAGTTAACCGGAGAGTCAGTGGAAGCTGCATCGGCCTATGGAGGCTGGCTGCTGTTTGCTTTTGCTTTCATGCAGTTTTTGTTTTCCCCCATTTTGGGCGGCTTGAGTGATCAGTTTGGCCGCCGACCTGTGCTTTTGATTTCATTGCTGGGTTTTGCACTGGATTATATCTTGCTCGCCTTCGCGCCTAACCTGGCTTGGTTGTTTGTGGGCCGTTTGATTGCAGGCGTGATGGGCGCTAGCTTCACCACAGGCACCGCCTATATAGCCGACATCAGCACGCCGGAAAAACGTGCCCAAAATTTCGGAATGGTGGGCGCTGCTTTTGGTTTGGGCTTTATCATAGGGCCAGTGGTTGGAGGATTGTTAGGACAGTTTGGCCCACGTGTTCCTTTTATGGTGGCCGCCGGTCTTACTTTCCTCAACTTTCTCTACGGACTAGTCATTCTCCCCGAATCTCTGAAGCCTGAGAACCGTCGAAAGTTCAACTGGAAACGTGCCAATCCTGTTGGTTCTTTGCTCCACCTCAGAAAATACCC
>JAIXUI010000075.1 GCA_027484125.1 Bacteroidota bacterium
ACAAGGATGAAGAACAGGAACAGTGGAAACAGGTGAAGTTGGCCGGCCGTTTAATGAGCCGTCGGATTATGGGCAAAGCCTCATTCGCTGAATTGCAAGACGCTCAAGGACGTATTCAGATTTATCTTAACCGCGATGAAATTTGTCCGGGCGAAGACAAAACTCTTTATAACGATGTGTTTAAAAAGCTAAGTGATATTGGTGATTTTATCGGCATCGAAGGTTACGTTTTCCGCACCCAAGTGGGAGAAATTTCTGTCCACGTTACGTCATTCACCTTCTTATCGAAGTCCATTCGTCCGCTACCTATTGTAAAGCGCGATGAAGCCGGCAATGTTTACGACGGATTCAATGATCCTGAACAACGTTATCGCATGCGTTATGTGGATCTTGTTGTGAATCCACAAGTGCGTGAAACCTTTAGAATGCGCTCCAAATTGGTGCAAACCATGCGGGAGCATTTCAATCAATTAGGCTGCTTGGAGGTAGAAACGCCCATTCTTCAGCCTCTTTATGGTGGTGCTGCGGCTCGCCCGTTCAAAACCCACCACAACGCCCTCGACATGACGCTTTATCTGCGTATCGCCAATGAGCTTTACCTGAAAAGACTGATCGTAGGTGGTTTTGATGGAGTTTATGAGTTCTCCAAGGACTTCAGAAACGAAGGCATGAGCCGCTTCCACAATCCGGAGTTCACCCAGGTAGAACTTTATGTGGCTTACAAAGACTACCAGTGGATGATGGACATGACCGAAGAACTGTTGGAGAAAGTAGCCATTAACCTACACGGTACTCCTGAAGTTCAAGTAGGCGAACATACCATCTCATTTCAACGTCCGTTTGCGCGCTTTACCATGTATGGCGCAATTCAGCACTTTACCGGCCACGACATCAGCGAAATGGACGAAGCTGCTTTACGCAACCTTTGCAAAGAGTTGAAGGTAGAAACCGACAACAGCATGGGACGTGCTAAGCTGATTGATGAAATTTTCGGAACCCACTGCGAACCGAAACTGATTCAGCCAACGTTCATCACCGATTATCCGGTGGAAATGTCGCCACTGGCGAAAAAACATCGAGATAATCCACATCTGGTGGAACGCTTTGAGCTCATCTGCAATGGTAAAGAGGTAGCCAATTCATTCTCTGAGTTAAATGACCCACTCGACCAGCGCGCTCGTTTTGAAGAACAGTTGACCATGGGTCTTCGAGGTGATGAAGAAGCCATGATGCTGGACGAAGACTTTTTGCGTGCGCTGGAATTTGGAATGCCTCCAACCGCGGGTATTGGAATCGGTATTGATCGCCTTGCGATGATCATGACCAACCAGCCCAGCATTCAAGAAGTGCTTTTCTTCCCCCACATACGCCCGGAAAAAGAAGGTTAATGAAAAGAAGGCTTCTGTTTCTTTGCCTGTTGTTTCAATTTGCTCAGGTTAAAGCGCAAACAGGAACCTGGCAAACGCTCAACCTTCGCATGAAGCTGACAGATCAATGGTCAGTATTTGCTGAAAGTCAGCTGAGGTCGCTTGCACTTTGGGATCGATTTCACTACACAGAATTTAAAGGGGGAGCCAATTGGAACCCCGCGAAGGATTTAAACTTTGCGGTAGGCACCGGAAGGTTTACTACTTATTCCGGAGTCTCAGATTTCAGTACACCGCTATCCCAAGATGAAATTCGCGTATGGCAACAGATGTCGCTCAGAAACCGCTGGGCCGATGTAGGTATTGATCATCGTTATAGAGTGGAACAGCGATTTACCACAAGAGGATACCGGAATCGCTTTCGTTATCGCTTAGCGTTGAACAAAGTGTTGATGAAAGGTGAAACTGGAAAAACTCAATTGCAAATCACTGGCTGGTCGGAGTTGTTTCTCACCAACGAAGCGCCTTATTTCGAACGGGTAAGGTGGTATGGAGGAGTGGAATATCACTTCACCAATTCCTTTGCTACTCAAATTGGTTATACCCATCAATTCGATTATCGCATCAACGACGAAACTGGGCGAGGTTTTATCAATCTCACCTTGTTATTCGAGCTCGATTTAAAAGGAAAGCCTGAGCCAACGGTTCATATCGACTAAGTAATAGCTCCACAAAAAAGCCGGACAGTGTTTTATTCTGTCCGGCTTTTTTGTGGAAAAAAACTCAATTAACGACTACCTGATGCAGCAGCATTAGGATTGGTACTTCCGTTTAAGTTAAATGGAATGTTGAGTGCAAAGAAAGGCGAAACAAAGTTAGTGGCTTTGAAACTGCCATCTTCTACTCTGGCGAAGGTCCAGCGGTATTCGAGGCCTGTAATGAAGTATTTGCTGATGTTGTAGCTAATTCTCGCAAATGCCTGAGAACGTTCATCTAAAGTTAGCGCATCACCCATATTGGAAAGTCCACTTTTGATGTATGTTGCTCTTAAAGAGATAGGGCCAATCTGCGGAGATTGAGCATTGAATTGAACCATACCCGGGTTCACAATAGAAACATTATCAGGAACATAAAGCGCTCCTGTAATGGTGATCTGATTTAGAATTTGCGCATCTAATCTTCCAAAAGTGCCATTTGCGGCCTCAGCACGTGCTAATTGAGCTATGCGTGCATCTCTATCCAACTCATAAGCGATATCAAAAAACTGAGGGATGAAGTTTCGGCCATGCCAATTACGTTCAATTCTAGCCTGAAGTGTAAAGATGTTAGCAATCAGCCTGAATTGGGCTGATAATCCGATACTTGCACCTAAGCCGGTGCCATACGTGAGGTTATTCGCTTTTACGTAGCGGTCAAGACTATCACTATTGTTTTTAATCAAACTCGCAGCTTGCGCATACGCGGTTAGGGTCAAGAGACGGGTATTTACCAAGTAAGTTCCTGCATCAATGCTGGTAGCCCACATTCCGGATTCTGATGTAAATACCGGGCGGCGGAAAGTTGAATCAGAAGTTGCAGTTTTGGTTTTATCAAAGTCAGTGACCAAAGAAGCTCCAAACTCAAGGTTCTTTAAAATAGGTACTGAGGTTCCTCCAAAAGGTTTATAATAAGGTCTTATACCGTTTAAATTGAAGGAGCTGAAATCAAAATCGTTGTAAAATCCTTCAATACCCCATTGTTTGTTGATTCTGAAATCATATTCCAGTCCAATTTTTCTTCTTTCAAACGAGGTGTTGTTGCTGTAATTGTTGGTCAAAATACCAAAACCCAGATAGGTATTATTCAGTTCTCCCACTCTGAGATAAACCGCATCTTTTCGCTTCATCCCATATCGAACATATCGAATCATACGTAGCAGCCCGACACCGTTTTCAAATTCTTCTTTACGCAGAGATCCATCTTTTAGATTGAATAAAAGGGGAACATCGAAGCCAATTCCAAACTTGAACAAGGAAATTTCAGGTCTAATTCGCAGTCCTACAAAATCCTGATCACCAATTCTAGTATAGCCCAAAGCCCCAGAAAACTGGGATAGGCTATCTACTCGAGGCAGTCCACTAGCCATTTGGTTAGGGGAAAACAAAAAATTTTGCTCTTGAGCGTTCGCATTACCAAGAGCGGCTGCAAAAATGATTGCAATGGCAAATAGACGATTCATCTTACAATTGATGTTTACGATTGGAAGTCAGGTTATGTGGTTGCCACAAGATACGTTTTTCAAAAGTTGACTTTCTAAACTCACAAGATTGAAAGATGCACGAAGAGCAACTTGCGGGAACACAGGGGTCAGCATGAAAAAAACACTCAGTAGGAAATCCAGTAGCTTGAGCCAAATGAGTTTCCAAGTCGGTGATTTTTTCATGGGTGGTTTCAAGGTTGTAGTACCAAGGTAACGTCATATGTCCGTCAATATGCACTTTTTGGCCAAATCGGATGAGTCGTACATTGTGTATATCTACCCAATCGCTTTGTCTGGCATCATTCAGATAAGCCGATACGGTTTGTAACAACGCAGTATCCGCTTCATCCATGACCCCAGCCAGTGATTTTCGGATTAAAGAATAACCGGTCCACGAAATCCAACAACCCATAAGCACTGCCACCATGTTATCGATAGGAACCCAGCCGGTAAATTTCAATAAAAGGAGGCCGCCTAAGAGTGCAACCGAAGACCAAGCATCGGTTAAAAGATGTTCGCCATCGGCCATAAGCGTAAGCGAATGATGTTTTTTCCCAACCGCTTTAAGTTGAATACCAAGTAAATAATTGGATACTCCACCAATCAGAATCAACACGATTCCGGACGTTACTTCGTGAATTTCTACTGGATACCATAAATTATAGAGGCCTTTAGCAGCCATACTGGCGCCTGCAAACAAAATGAGCCCACCTTCCACACCCGCGGAAATAAATTCGATTTTTCCATGACCGTACGGGTGGTAAAAATCCTTAGGCTTAGACGCTATATACAAGCTGTAAAGTGCGAAAGAGCCTGCAAGGATGTTGGCGATACTTTCTATCGCATCAGTGAGTATGGCGTTTGAGTGAGTTAGAAAATACGCCGTCAACTTGATTCCCATCAAAACCGTACCCGCAATAAGTGCTAGTTTTTGCCAGCGCATTAAAACCGAAGAACGTTCACTCATTTATGAGGCTTTTTACAGATATTTCTGACATAGAACTCTAATTTACCAGAATGAAACACGTTTTAATGTCTTTCGGACTACTTTTTTGTTTTTGTGCCTCGCATGCTCAAGAACAATGGCATTTAGTTTTTTTAAATACCCGTCCAGATAAGCCTAACATGGAAAAAGTCCAACATGATTCTATCATGAAAGCACATATGACAGGTTTACAAATGTTGTTCGACCAGGGAGTTGCAACCTTAATAGGGCCTTTTGAAGGGGGAGGAGGGATGATGTTGATGAAAGGAAGTCAGCCTCCTGCTATCAAGAATAAACTTCAACAGGAAGATCCCGCTGTGAAAGCCGGTTTTTTCTATGTAGAACCAATGGTGTATGAGGCTGCCGGCGGTACTGCTGCTTGCCAGGTTCGCCCTGATCCGGCTAATCTTACTTCTCTTAAAGTCATTCGCCTTGATGCGAAGAAAAGTGCATCAAAAGCACTAAGAGGGCAGGTTGAAACCGCTTTGAAAAGCTTAAAAGAGCAGAAAAAACTCTTGCAGGCAGGCTGGCTCAATCAAGGTCAATCTTTTTTTATGGTGGTAAGAAATGAGTCGAAATCTGAGATAATCTCTTGGCTAAAAGCTTTTCCTTTAGGGGTCAAAAACGGATTTCAATCGCAGATAAGAAGTTGGTGGACTACCAAAGGGGCCGCTTGCGACGGTAATTAGGATTTATTGACTTGTTTTTAACAGATTGAGGGTGAAATATCTTCTAATTATATCGCAATTTCATGCTTCAATTTTCTAATAAGCATGAAAAAAATCTACGCTCTTCTAAGTGCCATGCTGTTTACAGCAGCCGTGGCCAGTGCTCAGTATTATGTGATTCCACATACATACGGGCCAGGCAACCCTGGTGGCCTCAATAACGACCCTGAATTCCCCATCGGTGGTGGTGCAGCTACTGGTTGGACGACTATTCTGCCTGGAAGCCAGATTGCTCCTGCATTGTCTCCGGCTACTGCTATTCCATTTGCCTTTCAATTCAATGGACAAGCAGTTACCCATTACAAAGCTGGTTCTATTGGTTTGGTGACTTTTGATACTTCAGCACTCGCTTCTACTTTAACAATTGCAGCAGCTCCCCTTCCGAATGCGGCCATTCCTAATAATTCAGTGGTACTTTGGGGGTTACAAGGCACAGGGTCTAATGACCTGATCATTACCAAAACTTTTGGTACCGCTCCCAACCGCCAACACTGGATTTCTTACAGTTCTTATGCTCCTGCTCCTCCAGCCGGAAGTACTTGCTGGAACTACATCTCCGTTGTGTTGGAAGAAACCTCTAACAAAATCTACATTGTAGATCAACGTAACAATCCAAGTTGTACGCCTAGCTTCGTGCATGGGATTCAAATCAATGCCACTACTGCTATTGCTTTGCCCACCAATCCTACTCCAGCTATCAACTCTTCAGATGCATTGCCCGCTGGAAACAACTACTTTGAATTCATCTATGGAACTCAAGCGCCTGTTGCTGCAAGAATCGCTTCCATTACCACTCCACGTACCGGTTATCTCAACGATCCTGTAACCATTGCAGGTGGATTGTTTAATGCTGGTTCTCAGGCGATTACTTCTTGTAATCTTAACTATACCATCAACAATGGCGCAACTCAAACCGTTGCACTTAGCGGATTGAATGTAGCTTCTGGTACTGTTTTCAACTATTCCAGCTCTACCCTCTGGACACCTACTACTTCAGGTGCATTTACCCTTCGTGTTTGGTGCTCAGCTATCAACGGGGGGACAGTGAATTCAGACACGTCCAATGCCACTATTAATGTACTACCTGCTGCCATGGGCAACCTATTGGTATTCGAACATTTCACTAACGCTTCTTGCGGTCCTTGTGCGGCTCAAAATCCTGCTTTTGTTGCATTATTGAAGTCAAATGCACTAAAAGCTACTTCAATTAAGTACCACGTTTCATGGCCAGGAGTTGATCCTATGTATTCTGCAAACACCGCAGATCCAACCGCGCGAGTAAATTATTATGGTGTAACCGGTGTGCCTGATGTTTTCTTAGGTAATGCTGCTGGTTTGGTTAGCGTTTCTCCTTCTCAAGTAACTCAGGCCCTTATCGATCAGAATGCTGTAGCAACAGCTCCTTTTGAATACAACATCAACACCAGTGTCACCGGAAACGTGTTAACCGTTAGCGGTAATGTGAATAATCCTGGAAACGTAACAGGAAATCTTGTGCTTCAGCTAGCGGTTGTGGAAGATCCTGTAAAGTATGCAACACCTCCCGGAACTAATGGTGAAACTGAGTTCCCTAGTACGCTTCGTAAATTATTGCCTAGTGCTACAGGTACTACACTCTCAGGAGCTTCTACTCCTTTCTCTTATACTTACACCATCCCAACCGGCCAGGTCAAAGAAAATCTCTTTGTTGTAGCATTTGTTCAAAACAATACCAACAAGCAGGTTTATAAAGGTGGAAAGATTAAAAATGGCTTTAGTCTGAATACGGTAACCTCTGTTGCCGAGCCGGTTGCTATAGTAAATAGCTTGAATGTTTATCCAAACCCTGCTCGTGGTGAGGCTCGCATCAGCTTCAACAGCAACCAAAACGGACAAGCTCGTTTGAGAATGTTCAACTTGAATGGCCAAGAAGTGATGAGCCGCATCATCAACCTCAATGAAGGTGAAAACAACCACCGTTTAGATTTAGATGGTCTTGCTAAAGGACTTTACTTGGTGGAGCTTTCAGGTGATAATGGACATTCAACTGTTCGTTTGAGCGTTGACTAACAAGCTGCAATAATTCGTATGAAAAAAGCCGACATCCTTCAAGATGTCGGCTTTTTTTGTGCCACTTGCTTATTCGCTGTTGATTCATATAATTCGACAGTGGCGTTGCAGTATTCCATGTAACCAATGGCAATGAAGCAAAAGTCAGGAGGGCTGAAAT
Source organism: Bacteroidota bacterium (assembly GCA_027484125.1). Taxonomy (GTDB): domain Bacteria; phylum Bacteroidota; class Bacteroidia; order UBA7662; family JAIXUI01; genus JAIXUI01. Next base: position 7,529 of record JAIXUI010000075.1, read on the forward strand.
AGCGCATTTAATCCCACTAATTCAATCAGCATTTTAGGGTAAAATCAAAAGTAGCTGCATGAGAGTTGAGTATAAAAGATGCATAAAAGATATTCCTTAGTAGAGTATCTAACAACCACCTTCACTTCATTTCCCTTAAAGTGTATATGCTAGGGCAATAAAAAACCCGACTCTTACAGGAGACGGGTTTTTTATGAGGGGTAGTGTGTTACTTAAGCAACAGGTTCAACAGAAACATAGCTTCTGTTGTCAGCTTTCTTTTTGAAAACCACTTTACCTTCAACTAAAGCGAAGAGGGTGTGGTCACGTCCGAGGCCTACATTGTCACCTGGGTGGTGAAGAGTACCTCTTTGGCGAACGATGATGCTGCCACTTTTGGCAAACTGACCACCGAAAATTTTAACCCCTAAACGTTTGCTATGCGATTCACGGCCGTTCTTGGAACTACCAACGCCTTTTTTGTGTGCCATGGTCTGATGGAATTATCCGATGGATTCGATTTGAATTTTAGTAAAGCTCTGACGGTGTCCGTTTTTCTTTTTGTAACCCTTACGGCGTTTCTTTTTGAAAACAATCACCTTGTCGCCTTTGAGGTGCGACAGAATCTTAGCTGAAACTTTCGTTCCGGCAACGTAAGGTGCTCCAACACTGATTTTTGCGTCATCTGCAACGAGAAGAACTTTGTCGAAAGCGACAGCTGCTCCTTCTTCGCCGGGCAAACGATGCACAAACAGTGTTTGGTTCTTTTCAACCTTGAACTGTTGCCCTGCTATGTCAACTACAGCAAACATTAATTTTAATTTTGTGAGGCCGCAAATATAGTATTCTCATTTAGAAATACCAAGTTCCAACAGCTTATCCAATCACACAGATTATTCCTTAGATTTTGAGCTGCTTCTGCTTGAGCTGCTCCCTGATGAAGAGGAGCTTCTTCTTGAAGAGGAGCTTCTGCTGGAGCGTTTTGATTTACTAGTATCTGAAAGTCCACTTATCAACAGATAAACACCTAGGTAGTAAGCGAGATAATAGACAATCTTCAACTCATCTAAAGGTTCCATGTATAGGTCATAAATCAGAAATATAAAGGCAGAATAAATCACCGCTGAACCTGAAAAAATAAGTTCGAAGGTGGTGTTTGGCACTCTGTTTCTTCGGTTTAATGCTGCTAAAACAAAAACTGACATAAACAGCAAGGCGCCAATAGCGGGTACTCTAGCACTTTGAACAGTAGTGAATATTTGATAACCGATAAATCCAAGCGCAATTACTACAGGCAAGCCAAAGAATGGATTCGATTTCAAATACGCTTCTTCGTGTTCAAACTTGCGCTCTTGTCCAAAGCCCATTAAAAAGCCAATCGCCAACAATCCATAAGTTAACGGTATTTCATAGAATAGGTTGGTGGGCTTTCCTTTAGAAATCTCAGCGTTGTTATCGATGAATAACACCAGGGTCTCAGCAGCAATGATGGCTAATACGCCAAGGGTAAATCCTAATCCTGAACTCGATATGAACGAGCCTGGATTGGGTCTGGTGATAAACAAGGCAAGGGCGGTGAGCAGTGTGATGATCCTGAACACTGTTAGAGCTTCCGGAGCATCAACCATGGAAATGAACACCACTGAGGCTACTGCCAGGAAATACAAAATCTGTAAATTCTTTTGCATCAAAGAGGGCTTTGCCTCAAAAGTAACGTAATTTCCACCACTACTCGACCATCATTCTTTCTAAAAAACCTCAAATTAAGATTGATTCTAAACAAAAGCCATTCCCCTTTGTACTTTAGAACAAAATTTCACTATGAACCGAAAACAGCTCGCCGGAACGGCCCGTCTGTTGCTGGAACATTTCAAGCTCGATGAGCGGGAGTTTCTGCTTAAAGAGCAGTTTCACCGCTTTAGGTCTGATGATGTATATAATGTTCCCGACTTTGTACAAGAACTATTTCATTTTTCTTCTGCTTTAGACGTCTCATTTCTTGAAGAAACTTTTCCCGAGGATAAGTTTTTGGTTGTTCTTCAGGACTTATCTCTCCCTCTTTTAGTTTTTATTAAAAAGCCGGGTGAGTCTATTCCTTTGCTTTGCTTACCAGACCGTAAGGCCAAGCATGCTTATTGTTTGATAAACCCTGATGGCTCCCGTTCTATGTTTACCGTAGAACAACTTAAAACTTGGTCCAAAGATTTTTACAGGGAAGAAAAATCGGGAAATGTTTATGCGCTTAGCATTTATGAGTCCACCTCAATCTTAGGTGCAGCTTCGAAGGAAGAACACCATCCTACTCCTTGGCAACGTCTGGTAAAACTCATGCTTGCCGAACGAAATGAAATTGGATATATCTATTTGTATGCAGTTGTAACCGGCTTACTAAGTCTTTCTCTACCTCTTGGTATTCAGGCAATTGTAAGTTTTATTTCCGGTGGGGTTATCTTCAATTCCGTAACCTTGCTCATCACATTTGTGCTGCTTGGAGTTATCTTAACAGGGGCGTTGCAAGTGATGCAGCTTAACATGGTGGAATTGCTTCAGCGACGAATGTTTACCCGAATTTCCCTTGAATTTGCAGTAAAGATTCCCCGTTTTAAATTCGGTTCAGTAGGGAAAGTATTTCTGCCTGAGGTTCTTAACCGTTTTTTCGATACTCCGGCATTGATGAAAGCCATGCCTAAATTACTCATCGACTTAACTGCTAACGTAGTTACTGTGATGTTTGGCCTCATCTTACTCTCTTTTTATCACCCATTCTTTGTGTTCTATGGAATGTTGGTGATCGCTTTGCTTATTATTTCTTTCCGATTATTGGGCAAAAAAGGACTTGCTACTAGCATCAAGGAGTCCAAGAAAAAATATGAAATAGCTGGATGGTTGCAGGATTTGTCTCGCAACTATATGACATTCAGGACGCTGCCCTCATTCAACATCGCGATGGACAAGACCGACCGCTTGTTGAACGACTATTTAAGTGCAAGAAAGAAACACTACGCCATTCTTGTCTCCCACTATGTGGCTCTTATCGTATTTAAAACTTTGATTCTTGGTGGTCTATTGATTATCGGAACTCAATTGGTCATCAATCGTGAAATTTCACTTGGTCAGTTTATTGCTTCAGAATTAGTTATTGTACTTATTCTGGGTGCTATTGAGAAGCTGGTTTCTACCATGGACGTCATTTATGATGCACTCACCTCCATCGATAAAATAGGCCACGTTTCTGATATCCCGGTGGATGAACTTCCTGAAATGAATGGCGTTCAAATTCGCGATGTTCGATTGGAACTAAAGCAGTTAAGGACCTCCAATTTATCCCCCTTGTCGCTAACCTTAGAACCGGGTGAGAAAATTGGCGTACTAGGACTCTCAAAACTTCAGCGGCTTGAATTACTGAATACATTAGAAGGTGACATTCTCCCCAAAGGTGGTCACGTGATGTATGGCAATGTTAATTTGTTAGACGCTGATCGGTTATCGGTTAGAAACATCATTCACAAAGTAACCGATGCTCAATTGGTAGAAGGAACCCTAGAAGAGAACATAAGCTTAGGGCTCAATACCGTTTCTTATAAAAATATGTACGATGCGGTTGTTGAGTCTGGGCTTGAACAGGTATTAGCTGGACTTCCATCCCGACTTGACACTGTTCTCGACCCAGGTAATGCTTTTTTCTCACCGGAATTAAGAGCAAGAATTATATATGCTAGAATGCTCGCTATCGGGGCTCAACTTTGGCTTGTAGATGACTTTTTGGGTGATAATGACCTGAAAACAATGGCCGAATTGAGCGAAAAAATCTTTAAACAGCCTGTGAGCATGCTCTATTTCAGCAACAATCCCTTCATTCTTAGAAACTGCGATAGGATTTTAGTTTACAAAGAGGATGGTACAACAGCATGGACCAGTGGAAAGAACTGGACTAACCTCTTTAACTTATAAGTATGGCACATCAGGAAAAAGATGAATTGAAAGGGCTCGATCTCGTTTCTCTTGAGATGGTGAGCGATAAGAAGGTAGGGCGAATGACTGCTCGCTGGATGCTGGGCATTATGCTTTTGCTCTTTATTTGCTTGTTTTTGCCTTGGCAACAAAATATTCGTGGGTATGGCGTTTTAACCGCTTACACTCCTCAAGATAGGCCGCAAACCATTGAAACTACCATTGCCGGCAGAATTGAGAAATGGTACGTCAAGGAAGGGCTATACGTAAAAAAAGGTGATACGATTTTGCTGATTTCGGAAATTAAAGACGACTACTTTAACCCCCAGCTAATCTCAAGACTTAAAGAAGAAATCGACGCTAAGGAGTCTTCTATCATCTCGCTAGAGGATAAGGTTGCGGCTCTTTCAAGACAAATTGAAGCCAATAAGCAATCCTTGAATTTAAACATGGAGCAAGCGCGAAATAAGTTGAAAATTGCACGGAATAAACTAAGCATCGACTCTATTCAACTGGTGGCGGCTCGCGTGGATGCAAAAATTGCGGACACTCAGTTAAAACGTCAAGAAAACCTTTATAAGCAGGGGTTAAGATCATTAGCAGAATTGGAAACGAGGGTTTTAAAAAATCAGGAAGCAGCAGCCAAATTGATAGCTGCGGAAAATAAATACTTACTCTCTCGCAACGAGCTCATCAACGCCGAGATAGAAATTAATGCTAAGCAGGCCGAATACACGGATAAAATTTCAAAAGCTGAGTCTGACAGGAATACCGCACTCAAAGATAAATTCGAAGCTTCAGGTGATTTAGCCAAAAAACGCAACTACTTGTCTAACATGGAAATACGACAAGGTTTTTATGTCATTCGTGCTCCTCAAGATGGATATGTGGTGAAGGCTCTGAAACAGGGTATCGGACAAACCATCAAAGAACGAGAGGCGGTAGCTACCATCATGCCAGCTCGCTCTCGACTAGCGGTAGAGCTTTATATCAAAGCCATGGATGTGCCTTTGTTAAAAGTTGGTCAGCACGTTCGAGTGCAATTCGATGGATGGCCTGCTATTCAGTTTTCCGGTTGGCCCAATTTATCTGTTGGTACTTTTGGTGGCCAGGTAGCGGTGATTGACTACATCGAAAGTGAGAAATCAACCTACCGAGTGCTCGTAATTCCTGACTCAAAAGACGAAGCCTGGCCTTGGCAGTTGCGTGTTGGTACTGGTGCCTATGGGTGGGCCATGCTAAACGAAGTGCCGATTTGGTATGAGCTCTGGCGTCAATTCAACGGCTTCCCGCCTGATATGATAGACCAGTTTAGCAAGATGTCCGGAAGTAAGCAAGGCTCTAAGGACAAAGGAGAAGAAGATAAACCAAAGGATAAAGACAAAGCTAAGTGAGCTTTATGAAGCATAAACTGCTGCTTTTCTTCTTTCTGGCAGGGCTTAATACAAATTTGATAGCTCAAACGAAACTGGCTGCTTCTGACAGTGAATTGCCACTTTCATTGTTTTATCGGTTGCTGTTAGAGTTGCATCCTGTGGTTAAGCAGGCCCAATTGATGCCGCAAGCTGCCAATGCTAATCTTCTTCAAGCACGAGGGGCCTTCGACCCTGTGCTTCAATTTGCCTACGACGAAAAAACCTTCGACAAGAAGAATTACTATACGGTTAAAGAAGGTTATCTTAAACTACCTACCACTTTAGGTTTAGATTTTAAGGCTGGTTTTGAGTCAGTTACTGGTGATCGTGTAAACCCGGAAACAGCTACTCCACTCTCAGGCCTCGCAGTCGCCGGTGTTTCTGTTCCATTAGGGCGGAATTTACTCATCGACGACCGAAGGGCGACTTTGCGCCAGGCAAGATTGTTTCGGGAGCAAGCCAAGGCCGAACAAGACAAGATGGTGCTGAAGTTCCTTTTTCAAGCTACCAAGGATTATGCAGAATGGTTGTTTCGTCAGAACAGGGTTAACTTTCTTCGCGAAGGGTATCGGATGGCGGATGAACGCTATCGTGCTGTGAGAGAGCGGGTGCTTCAAGGCGACTTGGCGGGTATTGATACCACTGAAGCTGTAATTGCTTTGAAAACTCGCGCCATTAGCCTTGCTCAAGCCGAAACGGATCTTCTCAATGCCCAATTATTTATTGCCGCTTATCTGTGGGATGAAAATGGGCGACCACTCGAATTAAATCCCTCCGTTCGCCCGGTAGCCGACCGTTCTGCTTTAAGTGTTTTCGCTCCCGATTCTATCCGCCAACAGCTCGAACGTGCCCGCTTCAGCCATCCTGAAGTTAGAAAGCTGCTCTCAAAAATTGAACAAATCAAGGTGGAACGTTCTTTGGCGCGTAATAACCTGCTGCCAGCCATCCAGCTAAATCTTAATGCCATTCAAACTTGGCCAGCTAATCAGGAGTTGTTAAACACTACTTTTATTCAACAGAATTACAAGATTGGAGCGTCGTTTTATATGCCTCTTTTCCTTAGAAAGGAGCGTGGAAAACTCCGTATGGTAAATTTTAAGCTCCTCGATCAGCAATGGGAATTAGATCTTACCCGAAGGCAAGTAGAGGTTGGCATCAAAGAAGCTGCAAACGACTATCAGTTAGTCATCAATAACCTTGAGCTGCAACGTCAACTGGTTTTAGATTATCTCAGGCTTCGCGACGGAGAGCAAATTCGTTTTGATAATGGGGAAAGCAATTTCTTTATGGTCAATACCAGGGAGGTGCAAATGATAGAATCACAAGTGAAACTTGCTGAGATGGAGGCCAAACAACTCAAAGCTTCTGCTGGACTCTGGTTTGCTGCAGGTCAATTTGAAGCATTGAAAAATTAACCCCCATTTGTTCGAATGGCAAGCCTAGCTTTGTACTGGGCTAAACTATTTTATGATGAAATTTTCTGCTAGGTTCGAGGGACGTTTTCCGCATGTTATAGTGGTAGGCGGTGGCTTTGCCGGGCTTGAGTTGGTAAGGCAGTTTAAAAATCAGCCCTTCGAGGTTACCCTCATCGATAAGCAGAACTTTCACACTTTTCAACCTTTGCTTTATCAGCTAGCTTCAGGTGGAATAGGGCCAGACGGAATAGCTTACCCTTTGAGGAAAATAGTAGGCGTCATTCCGAACATTCGATTTAGAATGGCTGAAGTTCAAAGTGTGGATTTAGTCCAGAAATGTGTAAAAACCAATGTGGGGACTTTCCCATACGATTATCTCATTTTAGCTACTGGAGCAGCTACTCATTTCTTTGGAAATAAGGCCATTGAAGCACAAGCTTTTGGTCTAAAGTCCATTCAGGATGCCTTAGCGCTTAGAAGTTCTATTCTTCTGCGGTTTGAAAAGGCAATTAATGCCTCCTCAAAAGACGAACGTTTAAGCCATTTGCACTTTGTAGTGGTTGGTGGAGGGCCTACTGGGGTGGAAACGGCTGGGGCTCTTATTGAAATGAAACAGCATGTGCTTCCGGTGGATTACAGAGAACTGGATGCTTCTGAAATGAAGGTTACATTAATTGAAGCTTCTCCAAGAATTTTAGCTGCCATGTCCCCAACTTCCTCCGAACGCGCTCGTTTAGACCTAGAACAAATGGGGGTGGAAGTTAAGCTGGGAGTTGCAGTTCAATCTTACCAGTCAGGAGTTATCCGGCTTTCGGATGGGGAAAACTTAAAAGCTGAGACGCTTATCTGGTCAGCAGGTGTTAAAGGAGCCTTTCCGGAGGGATTAGATGCATCATTGGTTGGAAAATCAAACCGGTTAATGGTCAATCGCTATCTCCAACTTCAATCCCACCACGATGTTTGGGTGGTTGGAGATGTTGCCTTGGTGGTTGGCGATGAACAATATCCTAACGGGCACCCCATGGTGGCTCCTGTAGCAGTTCAACAAGCCAAAATAGCAGCATTCAATATTAAAAGCCAAGCTAACGGAAAACCTTTACGAGCGTTTAAGTACCGAGATAATGGCTCTATGGCTACTATTGGTCGTCATAAAGCCGTTATGGAGGCTATGGGTTTTAAACTTTCCGGTATTTTGGCCTGGCTTGGATGGATGTTTTTACATTTGATGCTTCTGGTTGGATTCCGAAACCGACTGATAGTATTTATCAACTGGATGTGGAATTACTTCAGCTATCAAAGAGCGATAAGATTGATTACGCGACAAGATGTTTTTACCGGACAAAATCAGAAGAGTGCGTATCAAAACGAAAACCAATAGTCGGAATATTGGTGATTTTGAGGGTTGAATCGCTTTGTAAGTACTTTCGAAGCCTAGAAATAAACACATCAAGACTTCTTCCGAGGAAATAGTCATCGCGTCCCCAAAGTTTAATTAGGATTTGCTCTCTTTTTAATACTTGATTGGGGTGTTGAAAGAATAGTTTCAGTAATGAAGCCTCTTTAGGCGTTAACCGCTGTTTTCCATCAGGACCTTCTAAGGTGAGGTTGAGGTAGTCGAGCTTGAAAAGGCCGGCATTATCTATTTCAACGCTTGTTTCAATAGCGTTTGGAGTGTTTTGAATCCTTTTCAGCGCAATGAGTATCCGCAATTCAAGTTCTTCAATAGAAAAAGGTTTCGTCATATAATCATCGGCGCCTAATTTCAAGCCTTTGATACGATCATCTTTTTCACCTCTGGCACTTAAATAAATGAGTGGGATTTCCGGATTCTTCTGCTTCATTTTCTCTCCTAAACTGAATCCATCTAACCTTGGAAGCATGACATCACAAACCACCAAGTCGAAGTCATGTTTGCAGAAAATGTTCCAGGCTTTTTCGCCATCAGCTGCCACTACAACCTTGTATCCTGATTGCTCTAAGTTATCAGCCAGCAAGAAGGAGAGGCTGTTGTCGTCTTCAACTAAAAGAATTTTTTTCATGTTAAACTAAACTTGATATAAAAAACACTGCCTGTATGGCCAGAAATGTGTCTGTAACCGGCACGTGCGTGAAGTCTTCGGGCCATCTGAGCTACGTAATACAAGCCAAGTCCAAATCCTTGTTGCTCATACCTATCACCTTGATTTTCTCTGAAAAAACGACTGAAAACCAACTTTTGAATTTTTTTGGGAAGACCAGGCCCTAAATCTTCTACCTCTATCATCAAATTGGCGCCTGCTACTTTTAATCGCAAGGTAATTAATTCATCAGCAGGGCCATATTTCAGAGCGTTGTCAAGTAGATTGAAAAGCATTTGCCGGAGATGGAAAGTGTCGGTAACCAATTCAAATTGTTTCCCGGGCAAATCCAGCTTAATCCTATCAGTCGCATGATGATTTCGTATGTTGAAATCCTCTTTGATTTCTGTAAGAAAAGCATTCAGTTGAATGGATTCCAGACGAAGCACAACAGCATCAGATTCTGTTTTCGCAATCTGTAAAAATCTCTCTACATACTCTTGAAGCCTGTTGCTTTCTTTTACTACCACTTCTAAATAGCGTTTTCGCCTGTTTTCTTCCATCTCTTTGTTTTGTTTTGAAAGCACTTGGGCTGCTAAATGCAAGGAAGCTACAGGGGTTCGAAGTTCATGTGTCATGGTGTTGATAAAGTCGTTTTGGATTTCTGATAGCCGTTTTTGTTTGAAGAGCGTTAACAGGGTGTACCCAAAAAATCCTAAAACAACCAGAAGGGCTGATGATGAATAAAACCACATGCTCATGTCATTCAAGATGCCTGCATTCTTATCAGGAAACATCACACCAAAATAAGTGTAGTTCGCTTTCAGAACAGGAAACTCTTTAATGGGTCTGCTTTTTTCCGACTTCCCTGTAAGATAGTTTATTCGTCCGCTATGAATAAAGTCCTTCGCCCAGCAATCATAAATGGTATATTCATAATCATCATATACTTGATGCTTCTTCAGCTCCTGTGAGATGCTGATTTCGAGCAAATATGGATCAATGTTATCATTCACTCTCACTGTAAAATAGTTATCCGTTAACCTAGATACCATATCAATGGGCTCACTTTGGTTGGAATTGTACTTCAACAGGGTATAAGCCACATTGCGTAAAGCGAGCGAAACATTTTTTTCAAATTGTTGATCCCCAATTTCAAAAGCCTTCTTAAACCAATAGCCTTGCAAGGTTAAAAGTACAGCTGCCGACGATAGGGCCATAAAAAGAAACAATCGAAGCTTTCGGCTTTTCACAGTTACAAATTTGGGGGTTAAATATTGGTTGTTTTTAGCTTAACAACCAATTAACAGCTCTTCAAAGCGGATTAACAGAATCAAGTAACGCCGATAAAGACCTTTGATTCAATCAATTCAAACACATGAAAAAAATCTTTTTAGCGATGTTGCTGGCGATGCCGGTACTCGCCTTGGCTCAAGGTCCAAAAACTTCAACCCAAGTTAAACTAGCTGATGTCGCAAGTATTCAATGGGAATCCACTGAAGTATCGCTTGGAAAAATTGCGAAAAATGTCCCCTCACTAGCAACCTTCAAGTTGGTGAACACAGGAAAACAACCGGTGGTAATCACCCAAGTGCAGCCTTCCTGTGGGTGCACTGCTGCCGAGTTTACCAAGGAGCCTATTCCTCCAGGTGGTACTGGCTACGTAAAAGCGACTTACAATGCTGCTACGTTGGGAGCTTTTCGTAAGCAAGTGACAGTTTCAGTGAGTGGTGAAGCTAATCCTGCTGTATTGTTGCTAACTGGCACGGTGGAATAACTGCTTGGTTACTTAGTGAATGTTAGGGAAGAGCTTTAGCGGAACTATCAATGGTGGTTGCGTTAAAGCTCTTCTTTGCTTACCGGCTGGGTAAATCGAAATTTATCCCCATCAAACAAGCCTTGATCAGAAAGCTTGAGGGACGGAATGACCAGCAAGGCCATAAACGAGAGCGTCATAAAGGGTGCAGGCATGGTAGCTCCCATTTGCGCCAAAGAGGCATTAAAGGAGGAATAGATTTCGGCCACCGTTTCACCCGGGTTCAAGGACATCAGCCCTGCCACTTCTAGGGGAAGAACTTCTACCTGCTCTCCATCAGTCCAAGCCAACCCACCCCGAGTTTCCATCAAGGCGTTGATGACTTTGGTCAGGGATTGGTCGTCAACTCCTGCTGCGATAATGTTATGCGAATCGTGAGCGACGGTAGAGGCAATGGCCCCTTTTTTCAGCCCAAAACCAGTAATCCATGCGATTGCGGGCGTCGCCTCTTTGTACCGGTTTACCACGGTAAGCTTAAGCAAGTCGTGAGTGAGGTCAGATTCCAAGTTCTCTGTTTCAAACGGGCCAATCAAGGCTTTTTCGGTCACTAACTGCCGATCGGCAGCAACTATGGCCTTCACCTTGCCATTAACAGGAGCGGCAAGAGCGCTAACTGAAATCTTTCTACTCTTAAACCGATTTAAAGGATAAACCTTTGGCAAATTGAAAGCTACATAACCTCGATTAAAAACTTGTGCACCGGCAATCCAGGTTTCTAACACATTGAACGCTTCTAGATTATCTACTCGGATGAAGTCAGCTTGATCGCCTTCTCTTAGCAAACCCACCTGGAGGCGATAATGTTGAACCGGATTCAAACACGCTGCGCGCAAAGTATCCCATAGGTCGTAACCTGCCTTCACTGCTCTGGCGCATAACGAATTGAGGTGTCCTTGTAGTAAATCATCAGGATGTTTGTCATCGGAGCAGAACATGATGAGCTCCGGATATTCACGCAATAGGGGAATGAGTGCTTCAAAGTTGCGAGCAGCAGAGCCTTCTCGTATGAGGATTTTCACCCCAATGCTTGCCTTAAACTTCCCTTCTTCATAAGTGAAACACTCATGGTCGGTGGTGATGCCGTAGCTGAAATAGTCGCGTGCGTCATCTCCGGTAAGGCCCGGTGCATGTCCGTCGATGGGTTTGTTGAATTCCTTGGCAGCTTCAATTTTAGCCATTAAATCAGCTTGTCGCTGCAACACGCCCGGATAGTTCATCACTTCTGAGAGGAAGTGCATGTCTTCCCATTCCATCAGTTGGAGGACTTCTTGTGGGCCGATTGCAGCACCTGCAGTTTCAAATCCGGTAGCTGGAACACAGGATGGTACCCCAAAATGGAATTTCAACGGTACCGTTTTAGAATTACTAACCATAAAGCGGATGCCTTCGATGCCACAAACATTGGCTATTTCATGAGGGTCCGAAACGGTAGCTACCGTGCCTTGTCGTACAGCCAAATGAGCAAATGCCGATGGAACCAGCAGCGAACTCTCTATATGTATATGTGCATCGGTGAACCCTGGCAGCAAGAATCCATCTTCTACAGCCTCGGAAGTGGGTTCAATCCGAATGACTTGGGTTCCTTCGGTGTATATTTTACCCGGGAAAATCTGCCTGTTGTGAATGTCCACAACGTGTCCGCTGATAACCGCCATAATTATATTTCTGCAAAGTAAAGTGTCAGCACGGCCCAAAGGCTAAATTTGTAGAATGAATTTGAAACGCCTCAACTCTGACCTGACAGATTTGATTGAAATGCGAAACGAACTGGCAGGCATGAATTTCAATGATGACCGTTATGATGACCTAGAAGAAGACATTCACGCCTGTGAGGATGGTTTTCTGGAGCGCTATGGTGAAATTTTGGAAGATGTTCTGGAGAAAATCCACTTGGTGATTGCTCCAGATAACGATGTGCTTCTTCCAACTGCCTATTTAGCAAGGCGTTATCATTTAATTGAAGGAACAGAAGATGAATTTGAAGTAGATCCAGATGCCGGAATCTTGTTGGAGACCATGATAAAAAACTCTAATGGCAAGCCGATGGATGGTAGGTTGGTGATTATGCCCTCTCCCTTTCGTTTTGTGTTGAACTTGCCTAACGGTCCTCGTGTATTGTGGTCAGAAGAATCCCCGGAACAATATCAACTTTCTACCAACTAGCTAAAACGCTTTTCAAGGCAAAAGCCCTACCGCAACCGGTAGGGCTTTTTACTTTGGGCTACCGAAGAAAGCCCAATTCTACCTAAGAGAAAACCATCAACCCAAAAACTATTGACATAAAAAAAGCCGCCAAGGAACTAACCTGAGCGGCTTTTGGCGGTCTCGTAGGGATTCGAACCCCAAACCTTCTGATCCGTAGTCAGATGCTCTATCCAGTTGAGCTACGAAACCCGGTGCCGAAGCGGTTGCAAAGATAGTGAGCTTTTTTGCGTTTCCAAGTATGGGCTGGAATATTTCTTTAAGAAAAAATTGAGGGGAAGGAATACTTTCTGCCTCATCTCTCTTATTTTGCGCACATGTCAGAAGAAAACGAGCACTCAGGCCCTAGAATGCGCCGAAGGGTGAAGATTCGCCTGAAGTCTGATCCTAACAAGAAAAAGATTGCTTCCAGCATCAATGAGTCAGATCGCCTGAAGGGTTTTTTGTTGATGAATGTCATCAATTACACCTTCTTTTTTATTCTAGCTTATCTTATCACCTATTTTCTTAGCCGCTTTGCATCAGGTTTTGTGGCCAACATGGAAAATAAAGGCCCATTTATTAACTACAACTACATCTTGTTCTGGGCTGAGTACACCAGCTGGGATCAGAAATCTATCATCAGTATCTTTTCCTCGGGTGTCGCAATCAACCTGTTCGCTTTTTTTATCGCACTCGTTATTTTCATCAAGACACGCAAACGCGAAGGGTACCTCTCCTCATTCCTCCTTTGGTTGGTGTATTTTACTTTCGTAAGGGTGTTTGGTGGGATTTTAGCAGGCGTTGCCACTCACCGTGATTTCGGGTTTCTTACCATGTGGATTTATCTCAGCAGGAATCAAGAGATTGTGATTATCGTAGTTTCTGCCATCTTAATAGGGATATTAGGTCTTTTTACTACCAGGTGGTTTCTTCAAACCTCTATGTCGAACTCATTAATTCAAGGTGAAAACCGGATGAAATACGTGATAGTTTCCGGGGTTATTCCCTATGTAATCGGAAGCGCTATCATCATGGTTTCCCACTTGCCAATCAAGCAAATTCATGAGTTTATCTTATTGTTGTCTTTCGGGATTCTGTTCGTGCCAATGTTCATCCTTATTCCTAGATTATCGAAGTCAAGTATTGTCTGCTTCAATAAGCCAAGCTTGTATAAAGTCCAATACAAGGTGATCATCTACACGGTAATTCTGTTAGTTGGATTAAGGGTGTTGCTTGGACGAGGATTAACACTCTAGTATCGACGTGCTCTATAAAAAAAGGTAGCCATTGGCTACCTTTTTTTATGTGGGGTTTTTCTGTTTGGCTAGGCGGTATCAAAAAAAAAACCTGCTTGATGAAGCAGGTTTTTTGTGATTCGACTGGGGCTCGAACCCAGGACCCTAACATTAAAAGTGTTATGCTCTACCAGCTGAGCTATCGAATCGGCCGCCGTTCTTTCGAAAAGCGATGCAAAAGTATGTTTCCTAAATGTTACATCCAAGCATATTTTGCAATTATTTTTATAAAAACCTCATAGGCATTGATTATCAACGCAATAAGTTGGGCTTTTCAAATTCACGATTGGGATTGAATGGGTATTTGTAAGTAATATGCCTTTTGTAGAAGGTTGCACCGGCCGCCTGATGCAGCGCTTCCATCTTTGGATTGAAGTCGCCAACCCAACTTAACTCAACGTCTTCGAACTGAGGGTACTTGATAAACTCATCGTAACACTTCTTAATCATCCCCGATTCTAGTCCTAACTTCTGGTACTTGGGGTTGATTCCCATAACAATGATTCTGGTTCGCGTCATGGCTTTTCTCCAGCGATACCAAGCAAACTTCAGTTTACCTACCCAACCGAGCTTCCCATTTACATGTTTGAGAATTTGATTGACATCGGGAATCATGGCCATAAATCCGGCAGGCTCATGGTCAACATAGGCAAACCAAACAAATTCCGGTATGAGAATAGGTTTCATAGATAGGAATTGTTTCTTGAGGTTGGCTTTGTTCATGGGGCTGAATCCCTGATGATGTGCCCAAGCTAGGTTATAGACATACACAAAGTCATCGATGAATTGATCTAAATGATTCAAGTCAAGCGATTTGAATTGATTGGCTGGCTTGCTTAAAACCCAGTCAGCAATTTTAAAGAAACGGTCAGGTAGCCCATTTTTCTTAAAATGAAGCACATTGGTGACTTGCTCGTAGTAAATCTTGAAGCCATAGTTTTCAAAAAGTGCTTGGTAATAAGGCTTATGATAATTCATGCCAAAAGAAGGCGGTTGAAATCCGTCGGTGAGTAATCCCCAAAAATTATCATTTTCCCCAAAGTTGATAGGGCCGTCCATGGCTTCCATGCCACGCTCAATGAGCCAGTTTTTACAAGTATCGAAAAGTAAATTGGCCGCCTCTTGATTGTTGATGCAGTCGAAGAATCCCATGCCCCCCGAAACTATATCGGTGATTCTCGCTTTTTTTTCATTGACAAAGGCAGCTACTCGGCCTACAAGCTGGTCGTGCTGATACAACAGCCAGCGCTGGCAACTGCCATGTTGGAAGTAGGCGTTTCTTGATGGGTCAAAAATGGCTTCTACCATATCATCTAGTGGTGCTACATAGTTTGGTTCATCCTTATAAAAGGATTTAGGCCATTGTATGAAGAGGTGAGCAGCTTGTGCGGTACTTACTTCTACGATTTTGAACTGCATATGCAAAGGTATTAAGAGAATCGAGGAAGCATGGAGATTAGAAATGAGGTAAAAATGTGTGTAAAAGGCCTACGACTATAAATAAATAATCAATTCTAAGTCAAAACATTAAAAAATATTATATAAATAAACTTTTGCATGCGTTATCAAATTGTTAAATAAATCTTAACTTGATGTACACTTAAATTTTTGCTGATGAGAAGAAAACTACTCACTTCCCTGATGGGTCTATTAGCAGTTTTGTACAGCTTGATGGCTTCAGGGCAGTCCCGTATGATTAGCGGGACCGTGACAGATTCCCGTAACGGCGAGCCGCTCGCAGGCGTTACGGTATTCGTGAAAGGCACCCAAACAGCCTCGAACACTGATGGTAGCGGTAAATATCGAATACAGGTAAGTTCTGATAAACAGACGCTTGTATTTCGAATGATTGGTATGAAAACGAAAGAGATTGCTGTGGCTGCCGGGCCTGAAATCAACTTGGCCATGGAAAGTGACGCATTAAACCTTAGCGAAACGGTGGTTACCGCGCTAGGCGTAGAAAGGGAGAAAAAAGCTTTAGGCTACTCAGCTCAGTCGGTTGGGGGCGAAGAACTTAGACGTTCAGGTGAAGTAAACATCGTTCAAAGCTTAGCAGGTAAAGCGGCAGGGGTTCAAATTGTAGGATCCAGCGGTACTCCAGGAGCTTCTTCTAAGATTCTCATTCGTGGTAACTCAACCTTTACAGGCGAAAACCAACCGCTTTTTGTTATCGATGGTGTTCCTATGGATAACTCTACCAGTAGCTCAGTGGCAGGCGATTATCCATTCAACCCAACATTAAACGGGGTAAATAATTCCAACCGTGCGTTGGATATCAATCCGGATGATATTGAAGATATGACGGTATTGAAAGGTCCAGCTGCTGCTGCTCTTTATGGGGTACGTGCCGGAAACGGAGCAGTTGTAATTACTACCAAACGTGGCAAAGGTGGAAAAGGCAAGAACTATGAAGTCCAGATTTCTTCTTCGGTAGAACTGTCGGAGGTTAACAAACTTCCAGAATTGCAATCTAAGTATGCGCAAGGTAATAGCGGCGGCCGATTTGTTGGAGGTGTTTACCAAAATGGCACTTACTCTACCGCTAATCCCGGAGCAGATGGCGTTTGGAACACTGACGATGATGTGCTGGGTACCGCCAATAGCTGGGGGCCTGCCATCAGCAATGTGCCTGAATTGGGCGGGAAAAGCTATGATAACATGGCTGATTTCTTTCAGACTGGATACACCTATAATAACAACGTGTCTGTTTCTGGTGGAAGTGACCGCGGTTCTTTTAGACTGTCTATAGGTAGAACAGATCAAACCGGGGTAGTGCCGAATACGCAATTAAAACGTACCACTATCAGGCTAACGGCGGACCATCGCTTAAGCGATAAAGTTTCGGTATTTGGTACTGTCAATTATACCAATAGCAATGGCATAAAAGCGCAAAATGGTTCGAACCTTTCTGGTGTAATGCTAAGTCTTACTCGTGCCCCGGCCAGTTTCAATCTTAAAGGAGATGGAGATAATGGTTGGCTATTTCCCAATGGGCAGCAACGCCAATATTTCGGCGTTTATGACAATCCTTATTGGACGGCTTTCAGAAATCCACATACCGATCAAGTAAATCGTATCCTCGGCAACATCGCCTTAAATTACAAACCTGCCAGTTACATGGATATTACCTACCGTTTGGGAACCGACGTTTATACCGATAATAGAAAACAAGTGTTTGCTATTGGCTCCTGGGATCCTCCAACCCCAACTGGTGAAATTTGGAATAATACCAAGACGTACTCTGAAATCTATAGCGATTTGTTGATTACCCTTAAAAAGCAACTAAACCCAAGTTTGATGGGAACCCTAACACTTGGTAACAACCTGAACAATCGCCAGACTAGGGATGAATTTGCAAGAGGTCGTAATCTAAGCGTTCCTAATTTCTACAATATGACGAATGCCTCTGACCGCTTTGCTAGTGAGTCCGATCAGGTGATTCGCACAGCAGCATTGTTCTATGATGCTCATCTTGACATCAAGAATTATTTGTACCTCGCAACTACCGGTCGTTTAGAGTATTCTTCCACCTTTGGTAGCAGTCAAAACAACTTTTTCTTTCCTTCGGTTAGTGCCTCTTTTGTATTTACTGAGTTTATCAAGGAAAATGATATTTTATCCTTTGGTAAGCTGAGAGCCGCGGTAGCACAATCCGGTATCAGCCCAAGTCCTTACACTTCCAGAACATATTTTCGTTCGCCATTATTTACAGATGGCTTTACTGACGGAATCAGTTTCCCATTTAATGGGCTCAATGGATTTGGTTATACATCAAATGGTGTAATTGGTAACCCTAACTTACGTCCTGAAATTTTGACTGGTTATGACCTTGGTCTTGACTTGCGCTTCCTAAAAGGGCGTTTAAATTTAGACTTCACCTACTATTATCAGCAAACGGATGACATCATCGTTACTAGACCAGTAGCTGGTTCTACAGGATTTACGAATTATGTTCAGAATGCCGGTTCTATGCGCAACCACGGAATTGAAATGGTCTTAACTGGTACTCCAATAAAGTCTAAAAACCTGAGCTGGGACATAACGGTAAACTTTAATGCCAACCGTAACAAAGTGTTAGATTTAGGTGAAGGGCTCGAAGAAATTCAAATTGATGCCGCATTTGGAGACATCAACGCTTTTGCAATCAAAGATCAGCCCTATGGGGTGTTGTACGGCACTCGTTGGTTGAGAAATCCGGCGAATGGCGCATTATTGATTAATCCAAATACTGGTTTGCCTTACTTGGATCCAATCAATGGTAACATTGGAAATCCTTATCCAGATTGGTTAATGGGTATCCGGAACACCGTTAATTACAAAAACTTTTCGCTTAGTTTCTTATTTGATATTCGCCAAGGCGGAGCAATTTGGAACGGCACCTATGCCCGTTTAAATAGAATTGGACGAACAGAAGCATCTGCTGATCGTGAACGCCAGTATGTAATTCCAGGAGAGGTTGCAACAGTTGATGCTAATGGAAACATCGTAAGCACAGGTCAACAAAACGGGAAGCTAATTAATGCGCTTGATTACTATGCACGTTTTGAAGGTGACAACGGCTCTGCTCGCGAGCAAAGCGTAGAAGATGGTTCTTGGGTAAGACTTCGTGACGTTGTATTCACTTACAGCTTGAAATTTAAGAATAATAGTACGCTTCGAGCTTTGGATTTCTCAATTACAGGACGAAATCTATTGCTGATTACCAATTACAGAGGAGTTGATCCTGAAACCAGCCTTACCGGTGCCGGCTCTAACATCGGTGGATTTGATTACTTCAACATGCCTGGAACTCGTTCTTACATTTTCAGCGTCAGAGCCACATTTTAACGACTAATCACATGAAAAGAATTCTCCTTTTAGGCCTTGTATCGGCCCTTTTTCTAAGTTCCTGCGATAAGTACATTGAGGGATTTGATAAATCGCCCAATCTTCCCGGAGAGGTGAGCAATGCTAACCTGCTTTTGGTTTCAGGCGTTGCCACTCAATCCAATTATACTGGCCACTTGGCACGTATGCAAGCATGTTTTATTCAGCAGTGTTCCGGAATTGCGTTTCAATATGCCGATTTGGAAGCCTATGTGGTTACGGAAAACGACATGGATAACCTTTGGAACGGAATCTATGCCGATGGTGCTATCAATGCCCAAACCTTGATTAAACAGGCAGGTGCCGGCAACCCTTGGTATGCTGGTATGGCCAAGGTGTTGAAAGCCATGAACTTGGCACTCGCCAGCGATATGTGGGGTAATGTTCCATTGCGTGAAGCCCTTCGCGGTATTGAAGGTCCAGCCTACTTCAACCCTGCTTATGATAATCAGGAGCAGATTTATAATGATTTACAGGCCTTGTTGAGTGAAGCCATTGTTGATCTTAAGAAACCTGCTTCTGCTAACCTGTTAAGGCCTAATGCCAGCGATGATGTGTTTTTTGGTGGCGATGCCGCCAGTTGGGTGAAAGTTGCCTGGATGTTGAAAGCAAGGCTGGCCATTCATCTAACTAAACGAAATGGCAACAATGCGGCAACTCAGGCAAACGCGTTCCTAGATAGTGCAAATCTTTCCGGTAACGGAGATAATATGATAGCGCGTTGGGGTTCTCGTGGCAATGAATTGAATCCCTGGTACTCGTTTAACCTCACTCGTGGAGGATATTTAAAGATGGGTAAACCATTTGTAGATCGAATGCTAAGCACCAACGACCCTCGCTTGCCATTTTTTGCTACTACCGATGCCTCAGGAGGATATTCCGGTACAGAAGCGAACAGTGGGGTGGATACCACTTCGGATGTTGGCAACTTTGTAGCTGGTGCTAGTGCTACTAATGCCTTAGTAACTTATGCAGAAATGATGTTCATAAAAGCAGAGGCTGAATTTCGATTGGGCAATGGTGCAGCTGCGGCTACTGCTTTTAATGCTGCTGTAAAAGCTTCAATTCTTGAAGTAACTGGAAGTAGCAATCCTACATTTGAAGCTGCAAATGCAAATGAAACGGCTACAACCATCACTTTGGAGAAAATTTTAACCCAAAAGAATACCGCCTTGTTCTCTCAAATTGAAGCCTTCAACGACTGGAGGAGAACAGGAATCCCTGCTGTTACACCAGCTGCCGGTGCTGCTTTATCCGCTGTGCCTCGTAGGTTACCAACTCCACTTAATGAAAGAGTAAATAACCGAAATGCTTCGGTAGTTTCTGATTTGCTAAGTCGAGTTTGGTGGGATCAATGATTCAATTTTTAATTGATAACAAAAGGCTGCCCAAACGGGTAGCCTTTTGTATTTTTAATGGTGGAGAATCAAGGTTTAGCTGCTTTTTATGATCAGAATGCGATATCTGCTTTAGCGCAGTCTTCGTTGGTGTCGATGATTTTGCTAGATGAGGAAGGGATGATCCGCTTCCTCAACGAGCCTGCAAAATTTGCATTTCCCGACCTTAAATATGGACAATCTCTCTTTTCTTTTGTGCACGATGCGCATCATGGAAGACTTGATGCGTGTTTGAATAATAGGCTTGACTTTTCACCAAAGCTGGTTCAGCTTCACTTTAAAATGGTGAACCACGCCATGCTTTGGGAAGTATTTCGAAGAAATAGTACCAGTGAGGTGGTTTTGTTAACTCAAGAAACTGGATTTGCAGACATACACAGAGAGCAGCTCGTTCGGCAACAACAAGAAATTTTTCAAGCATTAGAAGATGGTTTCTTTGAAATAGATGACTCTGGATTCATTACTTCTGTTAATCAAACTCTTATAAATTGGCTTCAAGGAAGTTATGCTGATCAGCCAAAACTCGAAGATTGGTTTAAGAAGGATGATAAAAACCTTGATTTCTACCAAAAACTTCAGGCCATTAAGCAGCCTTTTCTTTCTGATTCTGGTGTATGCTTTTGTTATCCATCAAGTCGTTGGTGTCGATTTGAATTGGTGTCGAGATTAGGATTTGTGATGGTTCGATTAACTGATATTTCTGATGAAATCACCAAAGATGACGAATTGAAACTCGCCCAACGAAGAATGCTTGCGATTTTGGAAAGTACCGGTGATGCCAATTTGTTGATTGATAATTCCGGTAAATTACTCTCGTTCAATGGAAAAGCTATTGAAGTAATTCAGAGTTGGCTTGGTATAATTCCTTTTGAGGGCTTGGATTTCCAATCCTGCTTATCCAGGCAACAAACTTTGGACTTTGAAGCATTAATTCGAAAAGCACTTGAAGGTGAGTTTGTAAACTTTGAATTAAAAATCAATTCCTTATTGGGGCTAGAAAATTGGTATTCTGTTAGGATTTTTCCGGCTAAAGAGGAGGGAGGTGAAATTTTTGGTGCCTCTTTAAATCTGTCAGACCTAACCAAACATAAAGAGTTAGAGCAAATTTTAACTGAAACAGAGCGCAAGCTTATGGCTCTTTTTAGCGCAACAAATGAGTCATTTGTGCTTTTTGATCATTTAGGTAAGGTTAAGTTCTATAATAAACAACTTTTACAACTTCCCTTGCATGTGAAGTCATCGGGTAATGTTTCCATTGGTAGTACCCTGTTTGATTTGGGATTAAACTTTCCGGGAGATTTGTTGGAGGAGTCTCTTAGCCAGACTTTAGAAGGATTAAGTAAGAAGCAAATATTTGAATTAGAAAATCATAGCCAAGAACCAAGTTGGTGGGCAGTTAATACCTTTCCGGCTTTAAATAATCAAGGTTCCTTGTTAGGCGCTGTGCTATCAATAGAAGAAGTTACAGAAGAGATTTTGAATAAATTGGAAATAATTGATCGCTACAATCAATTAAGAGAGTTAGCAAAAATTCATTCGCATGAGGTTCGGAAACCTTTAGCCAATGTGTTAGGGCTTATAGACATTTTATCAAATACAAGCCAAGAGGAAATAGTGGATCAAGAGAAACTCAAGCATTTACTAAGTGGTCAAATATCAGAGTTGGATGTTCTCATTCAACAGCTAAATCAACGCAATTTTTGATGAGAAGGTGGTTTGATTCTAAATTGTTTCCTTCGGTTTCAATATATCCGGATGGAAGATTAAAAATGGTAAATGAGCGATTCAGGGCCATGTTTCTGCCTAATTCTGATTCTTACCATGGAATTCCATTTTCCGGATTATTAAAAAGTAAGGAGGTTGATTTAATGATGCGCAGTCTCGTTGCTTTAAATCAAAGTCCGGGAACACAGATTTCGCTAATCTTCAGTATGTCAACCATGTCTTCGAAAATAGAGGTTATTGAATGGGAATTTTTATCTCATGCCCAATCAGAAGATCAAGTAGATGAAATTACCGCCATAGGCAGAATCAGAGAACCATTGATCCATTCGGCTCCCTATTCCAATTCATTGGTTTACCATCAACGTTATTTGGATGCACTAGTTGATTTGTTTTTTATTGTTGATAGAAACTTCAGATTAATTAGTGTAAACAGAAAGTTTGAACGTTATTTTCAATTGAATAGAGTGAATTGGTTAGGAGTAAATTTGAATGAAAATCCTATCCCGGGAATGCACCATCAGCTTTTGAAATCAATTGACTTAGCTATTTTGTTGAATCAGCCTAATGAGTTGTTAATTTCTGATTTTGATGGAATGGCCATTGTTAAATATAAAGTGGCGATCGTAAACGATGGTGTTTTGGTGCTAGGTCGGGATGTAACACCCTGTTATGCTAATTCTGAGAAATTAAAACGTTCGAAACAGAAACTTGATGCCATTCTTAACTCTACCACCGACAGTAACTTGCTAATTTCCCCCGAAGGCTATGTGCTTAGTTTTAATAAAGTCTCAGAAATTGAAATGCGCACGGTCTTTAAGAAAGAGCTTAAAATTGGTAGCCATATAGAGTCATACCTTATTCCCAAGTTGATTGAAGATTTTCGAAAAACGTTTGAAAAGGTGCTTGAAGGTGAAATAGTGGTAAAGGAAGTACAGTTAAACCTTGGCAGCTATTCTGCTTGGTATGAAATCAAATATCAACCGGTATATGCAGAAAATGGAGAGTTAATTGGAGTCTCTTTCAACTCACGATATATAGATTCTTACAAACAACTCTTGGAACAGTTGAAAAATCGGACAGAGATTTTAAACGCAGTTTTTAATAGCACACAATCTGCCTTGATCATTTTGAATTATCAAGGCGAAATCACTTATTTGAATCAGGTGGCCGAGTGGCTTTTGGTGTCACAATCAGGGTATCCTGTCAAAGAAGGAGATGCCTTGTTCGGCCTACTTCCTGCTCAGTATGGTCATGGTTGTAAACAAAAGTGGGAGCTTTCCTTGCGAGGGAACCATGCCTCATTAGAGATGGAGCTAGAGAGCCATCTTCATGGGACACAGTATTATCAAGTGCAATTTCACCCTGTTAAAGATCAAGAAGGCAAGCAATTCGGCGTTTCAATGGTATTGATTAACCGCACTCATCAGCATCAACAACTCGAACGATTGGCCGCGCAAAACAGAACATTAGCCAAAATTACAGAGGTTTGTAGTGAAAGTTGGCCTATTCCAATCCGTGTAATTCGTGAGTTAGAAGAGCAGATTAGGCTAACGCCAGACTTAGCTCCTCGGCTTCTGCCTGCACTACTGAAACAAGCAAGAAAACTAGATCAAATGATTTATTCTGTAAATAAGATGATAGCTGAAACTTCTTTTCAGGACTTTAATTAAGTTATCCACTCGCTCATTGGGGAAAGTTGACGCGCTAGCGTTGAAGAATAGCGGTTATCTTTGGCCACCAATTTCATCAATCATGAAGGTTACTTATTACGGACACGCTTGTTTCGCGGTTGAATCAGGCCAGGCAAAACTCTTGTTTGACCCCTTTATCCGCCACAACCCACTGGCAGGACATGTTTCTGTGGACGAAATTCAGGCTTCGCACATTCTTGTATCTCATGCACATGGTGACCATCTTGCTGAGGTAGAAGAAATTGCTAACCGCTGTGGTGCTCAGTTGATATCAAACTGGGAAATAGTTCAATGGTTTGGCCAAAAAGGCATCACAAACGCGCATCCGTTGAATTTTGGTGGGGGGATGGCCGCTACTTTTGGCCGAGTTGATATGACTTATGCCCAACATTCCAGCAGCTTTCCAGATGGAACTTATGGTGGAAATCCAGCAGGTTTCATGGTTCATCTCCAGGAGGAAAACCGCCGCTTTTATTATTCCGGTGATACCGCTCTCTTCTCCGATATGAAACTCCTCGGTGAACTTTACAAGCCTGAGGTTGCTTTTCTCCCAATTGGGGATAACTTTACTATGGGTTACGAACATGCTGCAATAGCAGCAGAAATGGTTGGTGTGAAGGAAGTAGTAGGTCTTCATTTCGATACTTTCCCCTACATCGTCATCGATCATGCTAAAGCAATAGAAGCTTTTAGTAACCGTGGTATCCGCCTACACTTACTTGAACTAGGTCAAAGTATAACCCTCTGATGGGAAAAGTAATCGCTGTTGCGAACCAAAAAGGGGGAGTAGGGAAAACTACTACCGCCATTAACTTGGCTGCCAGCTTGGCAGTACTTGAGTATAAAACCTTGCTCGTTGACGCAGATCCTCAAGCCAATGCCACCTCGGGTATCGGAGTGGATGTTCGAGCTGTGAAAACGGGCTTGTA
The DNA here is from genome assembly GCA_027484125.1 of Bacteroidota bacterium. Classification (GTDB taxonomy): domain Bacteria; phylum Bacteroidota; class Bacteroidia; order UBA7662; family JAIXUI01; genus JAIXUI01. Next base: position 32,249 of record JAIXUI010000075.1, read on the forward strand.
TGAGTGTATGGTGAATGACGTGCCGGCTTCAAGGAATATCCTGACTACGGATACGCCCATGCTGGATTTGCTTCCTTCACATATCGACTTAGTTGGTGCTGAAATTGAAATGATTGAGCGACCAAATCGTGAACGTATTCTAGATCAAGTCTTACATGATGTCCGTGACCACTATGATTTCATCATCATAGATTGTTCACCCTCATTGGGTTTAATTACAATCAACGCACTAACCGCTTCTGATTCTGTTATCATCCCAGTTCAATGCGAATATTTCGCTTTGGAGGGACTTGGCAAATTGCTCAATACCATTCACATTGTTCAACAGCGTTTCAATCCCAACCTTCGCAACGAAGGAATTTTACTGACCATGTACGACGCTCGGCTTCGCCTTTCCAACCAAGTGGTGGAAGAGGTAAAATCGAACCTCGGAGACATGGTCTTCGACACCATCATTTACCGAAATACCCGATTAAGTGAGGCTCCAAGCTTTGGTAAGTCTGTTATCATGCATGATGCAGCCAGCAAAGGTGCGGTAAACTACCTCAACCTTGCGAGGGAAATTCTTCAGAAAAATAACCTGACTCAAATTTCAGAGTCAGACAGAACGTTGCAATAACGCCATGAGTGCAGATAAAAAAGACAAAAAACCTGCTTTGGGTAGAGGATTAGGTGCATTGCTGAACGCAGAAGCAACAGTAGCAGCTGTTACAGGCCCTGTTCAACAGCTTCCGAGAATTCCGGTAGATGCCATTGAGAATAATCCCTATCAACCAAGAACGGAATTTGAACAAAAAGCACTGGAGGAATTGGCGGACTCTATCCGTTTGCACGGAATCATTCAGCCTATTTCTGTAAGAAAGCTAGGTGCTAACCAGTATCAGTTAATCAGTGGAGAGCGTAGAACTCGCGCTGCTCGATTAGCAGGATTGAAAGAAATTCCAGCCTACGTCATTGAAACGGATAACCGTGGCATGATTGAAATGGCTATCATCGAGAACATTCAGCGTGAAGATCTGAATGCCATTGAAGTGGCTATTTCTTTCCAACGATTAATGGATGAATGTCAGCTTAAACAAGAAGAACTAGCCGGAAGGGTGGGGAAGGAACGGTCAACCGTTACCAACTACCTTCGTTTACTTCGATTGCCTCCCGATGTTCAAGTTGCAGTACGTGATGGGAAAATTTCTATGGGACATGCCCGTGCATTAGCCGGTTTGGAAAATATCGACCACCAATTGGCTGCATTCAAGGAAATTGTGAAGCAGGAATTGAGTGTTAGAAAGGCAGAAGAATTGGTTCGGAATATGGGAACTAAGCCAGCTTCTGCTTCAAAAAAGCAAGCACCTCCTCCGGAACCTGAATTGCCGGCTCAATATCGAGAAATACAAAGTCAACTGAGCAGTCGCTTTTCTTCTAAAATCAACATCAAGGTGAGTGGAGAAGGCAAAGGTGAAATTGTAATTCCTTTTCTGAATACCGATGATTTCAATCGGTTGTTAGAACTTTTAGAAGGATAATTCCGGCATGAAGGCTTGCTGCCTGTTTATGTTGCTGCTTCTGGCAACCGCGTTCTCTGGAATGGCTCAGGCCGTACCTGATAGCATTCCGGTTGCTTCCAAAGACAGCCTCGCGAGAATCAGATTTCAGCAAGCCATCAGCGATTCTTTGTTTATCAACTTCTCCGATTCTTCTGCCAATGCCAAGGTGGGAAGACGAAGAAGTCCCAGCAAAGCGTTTCGCTTATCTTTTATTCCTGGTCTAGGGCAGATTTACAATGGGAAATATTGGAAATTGCCTCTGGTTTATGGGTTGATGGGTTGGTCGATCTACAGCCTATCAGATCACGCCAATCTTTATAACGTGTACAGTGGTGCTTACGCCAGGGCTTTAACCGATTCAGCTTCCGGCTTTGTAGATTTAGTAACCGGTGAAACTGCCGAAAGTGCACGCTTCAAACGCGATGTATCTCGCAGAAATCGCGATTATTTTGTCATTGTTTCTGCGGTTTGCTATGCCGTTCAAATGCTGGATGCGGTAGTTGATGCTCATTTGTCTGATTTTAACGTTAATGACAACTTGAGTTTGCATCTTTTTAAAGAACCACCTGTTCTGATGGCCGGACATACCGTTCTGATGCCAGTGAGCATACGCTGGCGATTTTAACATCCACTCATTTCTGCTCGCAAACTCTAATTTTTTTCTCAACTTTAAGTAGATGAAACGATTGCTTATTTTCTTCTCTCTTAGCCTTTTTCTAGTTTTTCATGTGAAAGGTGAAGGTCAAGACGATGTCTTAAAACGACTCACAGAAGCCAGACAAATCGCCAAAAAGTCAGGGCATCTGATTATGCTCGATTTTGAAACCGAATGGTGTGGTTTCTGTAAAGAAATGGATAAGAAAACACTTCCTTCGGATGAGGTTAAGGAGTATATGTCTTCTAACATCATCCTGGTGAAAGTGGATGCGGAAAGCGATAGTGGCCGATTTTTAGCCATGAAGTACCGTGTAAGTGGATATCCTACTTTCGTCTTTGTGGACGACAAACTGAGGGTGTTCGGAGGTTCTTTTGGATATCAGGAGCCTGCTGATTTCGTAAAAACTTTGCAGGAAATGAGAGACAACCAAGCGAAAGGCAAGTTTTTCACGGCTATTTCGTCTACACTCAAATTGCCGTTTCCTGATTTTTACCAAAAACGATTCAACAAAAACGGCAAGCGTGTTTTTGCTAAACAGGAAGTGGTGAATCAGTGGTTGGCCAAAAGAAAAACTTACGATGACGAGGTCACATTTTCTGTCATGGCCATGCATGAAATTCCAGACAAGCAATTACAATATGTCATTGCCAATCAAAAGCGATTGAAATCCATGTATGGTCCTGAAAATGTGAATGCTATTTTTTCCAGAGCGGTAGAAAAGCAGTATCGGGCTTTATTGGAGAAGCCACTTCCTCTATTGAAAAAGTGGCTTCCATCGTTGCGCCAATACAATTTCCCAGAGGCAGATCGCATGCAAAATTGGTATTTAAGAAACTATCTGCTCCACAATCGGCAGTGGGAAGAATACTTCAATGAGCTTTCGCAAGCTGTTGAGAACAAGTCAGTAACTCCTACTGAAATCAATGCAACAGGGTGGGATTTTTATGAAAAGGAAGAAGACCTTGAAGTGTGTAAAAACATGCTCCCATTCATGGAGACCATTTGTGCAAACAACCGTGATTATAATTTTTGGGATACTTATGCAGCTCTGCTTCTTAAATGCGGCAACTCAGAACTTGGTAAAGAGTGGGCTAATCGGGCTATTCAACTTGGGAAATCCTTGGAAATAGATATTAGTGGCAGTGAAAAACTGCTGGAACGATATCCATAGTTTCATGGAACCATTTGTTTCAATTGAATGACTAATAATTATAAAAAAAGGCGACTCTGATGAGAGTCGCCTTTTTAGTTTGTTTGCTTAACTAGTGATTAGTAACGGTATTGCTCTGATTTGAACGGTCCTTTTACTGACACACCAATGTATTCAGCCTGACCTTCTGAAAGTTCCTCCAGTTCAACGCCAATTTTAGCGAGATGAAGACGAGCTACCATTTCATCGAGGTGCTTAGGCAGGGTATAAACTTGGTTTTCGTACTTATCACGGTTCTGCCAAAGTTCTAACTGAGCCAAAGTTTGGTTGGTGAAGGAGTTAGACATGACGAATGAAGGGTGACCAGTAGCGCAGCCGAGGTTTACCAAACGTCCTTCTGCAAGGATGATAATTTCTTTGCCATCTACATTGTAAACATCAACCTGTGGCTTAACGGTGTATTTGGTACTTCCATAAGCGGTGTTGATCCAAGCCATGTCGATTTCATTATCGAAGTGGCCAATGTTACAAACGATGGTTTTGTCGTTCATCATTCGGAAGTGCTTCTCGGTTACGATGTCGCGGTTACCGGTAGCGGTAATGACGATGTTCGCGCGAGGAATAGCCGTTTCCATTTTCTTGACTTCAAACCCATCCATAGCAGCTTGAAGCGCGCAAATGGGGTCGATTTCTGTAACGATAACACGAGCGCCAGCACCACGTAGTGACTCAGCAGTTCCTTTACCTACGTCACCATAACCTGCTACTACTGCAACTTTACCTGCCATCATCACGTCAGTAGCACGGCGAATAGCGTCAACAGCAGACTCTTTACAGCCATATTTGTTGTCGAATTTCGACTTGGTTACACTGTCGTTGATGTTGATGGCGGGAAGTGGCAAAGTGCCCTTTTTCATACGCTGATACAGACGAAGAACGCCGGTGGTGGTTTCTTCAGAGATACCGCCGATGTTTGGAACGAGCTCCGGATAACGATCCAATACCATGTTGGTAAGGTCGCCACCATCGTCGAGGATCATGTTGAGCGGCTGTCCACCTTCAAAAGCGAAAAGCGTTTGCTCGATACACCAGTCAAACTCTTCTTCATTCATTCCTTTCCAGGCAAAAACCGGAATCCCGGCAGCGGCAATTGCAGCAGCGGCATGGTCTTGCGTAGAGAAGATGTTACAGGAAGACCAGGTAACTTGAGCACCCAACTCTACGAGGGTTTCAATTAAAACCGCAGTTTGGATGGTCATGTGGAGGCAGCCTGCAATACGTGCTCCGCTTAGTGGCTTAGTTGCGCCATATTGCTCGCGAAGCGCCATCAGTCCTGGCATTTCAGCTTCGGCCAAACGAATTTCTTTTCGGCCCCATTCGGCAAGGCTAATGTCCTTGACCTTGTAGTTTTGCTTTTCTGTAATCATTCTTAAAAAAGTGTTGCGAAGGTACAGCAGTATTTTTAAATTCCCGCATGGTACGGAAAGCGCTATTCATACTACTGTTGGCTTATAACAACCTCTTAACTCTTAAGGCTCAGCATGTACCAACACAATTCGACCAATTAATGGGAGAGGCCCACCAATGTGCCACCTCCAAATTCCGTCATTCTAACCGTTTAGCAACAGTAACCAGCGCTCCTGAGCAAGATAAGTACGACCTTCATTATGTAAATGCTCGCTGGACTGCTTTCCCAGGCGGCACCATGCTCAATGGTAGAATCGTTTATCATTTTAAAACACTTCATTCACTCGACTCTTTTGAACTAGACCTGGCCGATGGGATGCTGGTGTCTCAAGTGCTGCATCGGCAACAGCCGCTGGGGTGGAATCACCGCCAAAACCGACTCAGAATAGGATTTCCTCAAACTTTATCTGCACAAACTGTCGACTCGCTGGAGGTCAGCTATTCTGGCATACCGGTTTCTACCGGATTTGGCAGTTTTTATTCTGATGCCAACCGTATTCATACCCTTTCTCAACCCTATGGCGCCAGAGACTGGTGGCCAATCAAACAGGGACTGTCAGATAAAATTGACTCCCTCGATGTCGCTCTTGCTGTTCCTTTTGATCGGGTGGGGGTTTCGAATGGCATGCTAACCGGGCATTTTCCAGGTGGATTTACCGATGTCTATACCTACCGACATCGCTATCCCATTGCACCTTATTTAGTAGCCATAGCGGTAGGTCCTTACACCGTACATGATACTACCCTGGTGGTAAGAGGCAAGAATCTTCGCATGGAACACCATGTTTACACCGACCCACCCAAATGGATTGAACAAATGGGTAATCTTCATGGCATGTTGAATCTATTTACCGACCTTTTTGGAGAATATCCCTTTATCAAAGAAAAATACGGCCATACCGAATTTGCCTGGGGCGGAGGTATGGAACACCAAACCAATTCTTTTATGGGAAATTATGGGTTCGAATTGACGGCCCACGAACTTGCTCACATGTGGTTTGGTGACAAAGTAACCTGTGGAACTTGGTCGGATATCTGGTTGAATGAAGGATTTGCAACTTGGATGAGTGGATTGGCTATCGAGAAACTACTCGACCCATATTGGTACAGCAGATGGAAATGGTTGCAAAAAGATATCGTGACCCATCCGGTTTCCGGCATACGTGGAAGCATTTATCGAACAGATACTAGCTCTTCATCCACCTTGTTTTTCTATCCGCTTACCTATGCAAAGGCAGCAGCTGTGCTTCATCAATTGAGGTATCAGTTGGGTGACGACAAACTCTTTCCGGCGCTTAAACAATACTTGCAACGACCTGATTTATCCTACCAATTTGCTCGAACTCCGGACCTTAAACAAACTTTAGAGCTACATACGGGCACTGACCTTACTGACTATTTCCAGAAATGGGTTTATGGTGAAGGGTATCCCTTGGTTGGAGTAAGCTATCGGGTTAATGGGCGTTATGTTCGAACACTTACTTCTCAAGTTCCGGTAAATGGCGCTGTTGGATTTTTTAAGATGAAGTTCCCTTTGCGATTCTACAATGCTACAAGAACCGATAGTGCTGACGTTTGGATTCAACATCAGCAGAATGGCCAAGAAAACCAATTCGGTTTCAACTTTGAACCAGATAGTGTAGCCTTCGACCCTGATAATTTGGTCTTGGCGAGAGGGAGTTTTACCCCTTTGCCCGAACAAGGCGATCCTATCGTCATCATTCATCAACCCAATTCGAAGAGAATCCTCGTTCAACTGACTAATTCCGGCAACGAGATGAAGAGGGCGTGGGTTACCAATGTGGAAGGGAAGCAAGTGCTTGAAGTGGCTACTTCACTAAGTACTGATATGCTGGAGGTAGATTTGTCGAACCAGCAAAACGGGATTTATTTCCTTCGATTAGAGACCTCGCAAGGAACCATCATTAGAAAAGTTGCCGTTTATTAATGCAATTCTGCCTTGGTTGTAAGAGATAAGTAAGATGTTGGGTCTAATTAAAGGGCTGTATGGGGCAGAAGAAGCGATAGGAGCTAAAGTGAGCAAGAACTCCAATAAAAAGCCAAAAACTGAAAGGACTTCGTTAACCAGCACTTAACTTTGCAAGGCAATCACAACCACCCATGCTGAACATAGTCCTTTTTGGTCCTCCAGGTGCAGGCAAAGGCACCCAGTCTGAGAAACTCATTCAAAAATTTTCACTTGTCCACCTTTCAACAGGTGACATTCTCCGAGGTGAAATCGCACAAGGAACCCCACTAGGGCTGGAAGCGAAGAAGCTAATGGATCAAGGTATCCTTGTTCCAGATGAGGTAGTGATTGGCATGATCAAGAATAGAATTGAGGCCAATGCAGCGGCCGCGGGATTTATTTTTGACGGTTTCCCGAGAACAATTGCACAAGCTGAAGCACTTGATACGTTGTTGAATGGCCGAAATACTCCAATTACTTGCATGCTCTCACTTAAAGTGGACGACGAAGAATTAAGTCGTCGACTTTTAGAAAGAGGCAAAGCCAGTGGTCGCCCGGATGATCAGGACGAAAGCATTATTCGTCGCCGTATTCAGGAATACAACAATAAAACAGCCCCAGTCGCAGGATTTTATCATAATCAAGGAAAACTGGTTGATATCGAGGGAGTCGGCGCTATTGAAGCCATTTTTGAGGCACTCTGCGATGCCATTGAAGCACGTGCCTGATGCCTGAAAGTAACTTTGTAGATTACGTTAAGATATTCATGCGCTCCGGTAAAGGAGGCGCTGGTTCTGTACACTTTCACCGGGATAAATTCACCGCGAAAGGGGGGCCTGATGGTGGTGATGGAGGTAAAGGGGGCTCGGTTGTCATTAGAGCAAATGCTCAGATGTGGACGCTGCTTCATCTTAAATATAGAAAACACGTTTTTGCAGAACATGGTGGCATTGGAACTGGCGGTCTAAAAAAAGGCGCCGATGGAGAAGATGTCATTCTTGAAGTGCCAGTTGGTACGGTTGCTCGTGACGGTGAAACCGGTGAGTTTATCGGAGAGGTTACTGCCGACGGCCAATCTCTTACTTTAGTTAGAGGTGGAAGAGGCGGCTTAGGTAACTGGCATTTTCGTTCTTCTACCCAACAAACGCCACGATTTGCTCAACCTGGAGAAGATTATACGGAAGGTTGGTACATTCTGGAGCTTAAAGTGCTTGCAGATGTAGGGTTGGTTGGTTTTCCTAATGCTGGTAAATCTACTTTGTTATCAGTAGTCTCTGCCGCTAAACCGGAAATTGCTGATTATCCCTTCACTACCTTGGTTCCTAATTTAGGAATCGTTCCCTACCGTGATTTCCGCTCTTTTGTTATGGCGGATATCCCTGGAATTATTGAAGGGGCCGCTGAAGGCAGAGGCTTAGGCACACGTTTCCTTCGACACATTGAACGCAATTCTTTGCTGTTGTTTATGGTTCCGGCCGATGCCGATAGTATCAGAGAACAATACCGCATCTTACTGAGTGAGTTAGAGCAGCACAACCCTGACTTGCTCGACAAAAAACGACTATTAGCCATTACTAAAGCCGATATGCTGGATGAACAATTGATGCAGGAAATGAGAGACACTGAACTGCCTGAAGGAATTGAGGCGCTTTTTATCTCTTCCGTTACCGGGTTCAACATTCAACAGTTAAAAGATAAACTCTGGCAAGAGCTGGAACAGGGGCTGTAGCCATCAAGCTATTCATTGAGCTTAGCTTGTTATAATAGTTACATTTCCCCCTTATAGTTTCTTCCTTTATAACTGCCAAATCAGTTCTTTATACACGTAAACGACTTGTTAGAAAAAGAGAAGATTAAATTTTCCTTTTTTAACAAGTCGTTCTTGATTTTTGTAACTGTTACACTACATTTGGAAAAAATTAGTATGAAGAAATTAATATTTCGTCTTTTAGGTCTTTTAATAACTATTTCTGGGATAACCCCTAAATCTTTATTGGCTTCCCACGTTGCAGGTGAGCTTATTACTCTAAAGAAACTTCCAAACGGCAACTCGGTTTTTCAGATTTGGGTTTTAAGAGATTGTTCTGGAAGCTCTTTTAGCTCATCAAATTGGTTATCAATCAGGGCATTGAATAATAACTCTTTTGCACCTATCAATTGTTTTTTTACTTCGGTGACCTCTGTCTCTAATGAATGTATCCCCAATTCGTCTTCTAGTGCCTCATTAAATTGCCCAGCACCTGTTTTTACAAGTGGTTTACCAGGCGCTTACCAATTATTATTGTTTGAATCTGCTCCATTTTCTTTAAGCCAGTTTACCTTTAGCCCAAATCAGTGGATAGATTTTTTTAGTGACGGTATTCCATGCTGTGCCCCAAATTACAATAATTCAAATGCATCTATGAATGAATTGAACGCAATTTTAAGGTTAAAAACGGATGTTAATGGGAAAGTTATAGCTAAATCTACCATCAATGTAAAGGAATGGCCTCAGACTTCTTATACACTAAACAGTAATGCAACCTATAATTGGATGGTAAGGTTAATAGGAGAAGCTGATGATCGCAGTACCTGGAATTACACCTTCCCTCGAGATGTTATTAGTAATAATATGATTACAACGTACTCTTACAATACAGCAACACCTTTAACTTCTTATCAAAGGCCCCCCAATACTGATGTTGTTAGTTTCTTACCTGCTTCTTCTACAAGCCCTCAGAACTACCTTATGTATTTAGAAGCGCAGCAAAAAGTGAACGGAGAGCACATTGCTACTCTTTGGTTTTATACTTCCATAAGAACGATTCCTCCTGCTCCCGGTTTTGCACTGAATCAGTCTCAGCCAGTTTTTTCTACTTTACCTACCCCATTCGCAGTGAACAACACTCCAGTGTTTTATTACATGCCCGGAGATACAGTAGAGTTTCCCGGCTCTGTGAGCAATCAGTTTGTGTATAACAACATGACGTTGAATAATCGATTAGTAGGAGAATTTGCTACACCATGTAATTCAGCACCTTGCGCTACTATTTCTCCCCTGCCGGGTACTACAGCGGCAAATCTATTGTTCCAAGGTAAGCCTACAGGCTCTGTTATGACTTTTACAGGAAACGATTCTAGTCGTTTAAACTTCAAATTTCAATGGTTGCCTAATTTTCAACATCTAGATTATGATTCTATCCTACAATCTTATTCTTCCAAGCTTATTCCATTTTATTTCCATGGGTATAATACCATGTGTCCTACTTCTGTTCATTCTTATCAACCATTTTTTATAAGCCTTTTTAATCCCAATCCACCACTTGTCCGCCCTGCGAATGCGCAAATCCTTCCTGGCGATTCATGCCGGGTGCAGGTTGCAGCTTCTTTGGATTCAACTCCTGCAAATGCTAATGCTATGGGAGTGGATTACCAGGTGTATCTTCAGAAGCAGTCACAGTTGAGGATGCTTTGCCATTTAGAAAGTTCCGATTCTCCGTTCGGTCCGTTTCAACGTTGTTCTCCACAACAACCCATGGTTTATAACTCCGGTAATTCTGCTTTTTCCTTAACACTTACAGATTCTACCATTTCAGGAGCATCGGCGCAAACCAAGTGGTACAAAGTTGTTAATCTCGCTTATTCACGAACTACTTTACTTAAAACAACAGTAAGTAAGGCATTTCAAGCTTTCACCAATCCCGCACAATTGCCCAATGTTCAAGTAAAGCCTGACACGGTTTGTCATGGGGTTCCAACGCGTTTAAAAGCAGTTTCTACCAATGGCGCTCAGGATCCAGTGTATGAGTGGCGTTTCAATGGGGTGGTTCAATCTTCCACTACAGACGAGCTTACGTTAGCTCGTTTAACAAGTACCGACTCTGTTCGTGTAGTCATTATCAGCCGCAGTGGAGGAGCTAATCTGAATAGTGTTAGTTCAGCAGTAGCTCGCCCAGCCCGCGTTCAAGCATTTTTCCCACAAATCTCCCGTCAAGGAGATAGCTTGGTCTCTTCTATCCCATTCCGTAATAAGTGGTACAACTTAGGATCAGGTAGCCTCGCCAACGATACCTTATTCTGGATTAAACCCTCAGCCGGCAATTTCGGGCCTTACACGTTAGTAAATCAGCAGAAATATTGCGCTGTTAACTCCCCCGACACTGTTTCTTTCTTCCCGGTAAATGTTCAACATATCAACTTAGAGGATGTAACCATGTTTCCTCAACCTACTAGCAATCAACTTCATTTGAAAGTACCGGAGCATCATGAAGTTGCATTGGTTGAAGTTTACGATTTACAAGGAAAGCTCATAAAGTTAACACGTTACCAGCAAGAACAGTTTCTGTTATCCATAAACGTGAAGACCCTTCCTAACGGTGTTTATGTATTACGGCTTATCATGGATGGAAAAGAAGTCCGGAAGAAATTTCAGGTTTTTCATCCTTAATTATTCGGTAGGACTTTGAGCTTTAACTTTCATGCTGCGATACATAAGAAGCATGAAAGGAATTAAGAACATCAACTTGATGGCGATTCTCCATTCTGTATAAGTGACCAAAGCCAAGAAAAGAACTTGTTCCTGGAGCCAATAAACAAAAACAGCTGAGCAAATCCAGAAGAGAATTTTTCCGGTGGAGTAGGGGATGGGATAATGCTTCTGGCCAATGAGATAAACAAGGGCAGTCATACACAAGTAACAGCCAAGTGTAGCCCAGGCTGCGCCTTCATACCCTAATTTCGGAACCAATATTAAATTGCCCATGATGGTAATTCCTGCACCTATCCCTGTGAATAGTAAAGCATATTGGGTTTTATCGGTGAGTTTGAACCAAACTGATAAGTTCACATACAGGCCTAAAAACAGATTAGCAAGGAGTAAAATTGGGACAATTGGAAGTCCTTCGCGATAGTTGGCTCCTATAAACATCCCAAACCATTCCAATCCTACTGCCACCACAAGGAATATGGCAATCAGTGCCATGCTGAAGTAATTCATGATGGAGGCGTAGCGCAGTTGTGGTTTTTCAGTCTTTAATTGACGATAGAAATAAGGCTCAGCGGCCATTCGGTAGGTTTGAATAAATAGAGTCATCAACATGGCCAATTTGTAAACTGCTCCGTAAATACCCAATTGGCGAAGTTTTTCTGCTTCAGAAGAGGCCACAACCAATTTCTTGAGGATGATTCGATCTAAAGTTTCATTAATCATACCAGCAAGGCCCGCAATCATCAACGGCCAGCCGTATTTCCAAAGTTTTTTTAGGAGGGTGTAATCGTATTCCGGTTTTTGCCATAATGGAATCAGAAGCAAACAGACCAATCCATTAGCGACCAGATTAGCCAGGAAAATGTAAATCACGGCCTGGTCTATGGTGTTTACTCCAAGAAGATCGCCCATAAAAAACGCACCTCCATGGAATTTTGGCCACCAAAAAAGGAAAAACAGATTTAAACCGATGTTGAGAAAAATATTGAAGAGCTTTAACCCTGCATACAACGCAGCCTTCTCCTCTTGTCTTAATCTGGCGAAAGGCATCACACTGAGCGCATCAGTTACCAGGATTAGAACCATGAGGTTCAGGAAAATGGGACTGTTGTTGTAGCCAAGCGCAGGTGCAATCCAAGGCATCAATAACAGCAATAAAGCTCCAAGCGACAAGCTGCTCATGAGTAAGCTGAATAAGCTATTTCGGTAAACCGAATGTGGCGCTTTGGTTTCCGCTTGTTCCGGAGAAAATCGAAAATACGCCGACTCCATGCCATAAGTAAAAACAATCATCAGAAAAGTAGCGTAGGCATAAAGTTCAGTGACTACTCCATAGTCCGCCGGATTGGCGAATAGTCGGGTGTAAATCGGAACTAACAGGTAGTTGAGAAGGCGGCCTACCATGGAGCTTAAACCATAGACCGCAGTTTGCTTCGCCAGTTGGCGTATGGCCATATTATTCTAATTTATCGCCTCTTAGCGCTCTGAATCGTTTACGGGCTTCGGTGCAGTAAGTGCTTCCTGAATATCGGGTAAGCAACGTTTCGTAGGTCTTTTGAGCCTCAGAAGAATTCTTCAACTTGAACTCTTGAGTTTCAGCAATTCTAAACAAGGCATCATCGGCCAAAGGCTCATCCGGATATTGGCTCACGATTTTTTCCCAAAGGGTAACTGCTTCGTTGTATTTCTTTTGCTTGATTCGGTCTTCAGCTTGTCGGTACCAAACGTCGTCGGTAATGGGGTGGCTTGGAAAAGCTTTGAGTAACGAATCATACAGTACTTCAGCTTGATCCATTCTTCCTCTTGCAGACCAGAGTTCTGCACGTGCCAGAGTGGATAATGGGGCGGCATTGCTATCAACACCAAGTTGTTCCTGAATAAGTAAGGCTAAGGCAATAGCATCGTTCGCGATTTTTTGGGTGGTAGAACCTTTAAGCACTTCTAGTTGTGCAAATGCCCAATCGAACTCATTTCTATAGTAAGACAAACGTGCATTAGAGAACTTTGCTTCCTGACCTAATGGATCATCTTTGAAGTCTTTTTCTACTTGACCGTACAAGAGCGTAGGCTCCCAGACTTCACCGGAAAGTAAGAGTGCTTCTGCAAGTTGAAGTTTTAATTCTCCCAATATTCTTGGTTGAAGCCCTGGAAGGAAGGTAGCGCTATCGAGTAAGTTGACTGCTTCATCTACTTCATCTAATTGACTGACTTGCAGCCTGGCGAGACCGCGAATGAGCGCGATGGAAACGGCATTAAAACCTAATTCACGAATAAACTGCTGGTACGATTGCTTGAGTTGCCGGAACTGTTGTTTGCCGGCCGTATCGGAAGCGGCAAGCGCTTGACCTGAAACATCGAGGTACTCAATTCTGGCAATTCGGTAATACGGGGTAGTCTGCCCTTTATCGATCAAATAGCGGTAAATCTCCAACGCTGAGGTCCAAGCAAGATTTTCTGTGGCGGTACGCGCCAAGTTTAACAATCGGCTGCCATTTTGCCCTTCTCTTCGATCAAGTGCTTTAGCTTGAATAAAGGCCATGTCGAAGTCTTTTTGTTGCACAAAAAACCAGACCATCAATTCTGAAAGCGCGGAATTGTCGGGGTTGAGTCGGCTTCGGCTAAGGAGCGCTTCACGGAGCATGTCATAATCATCCTCTTGAAGACGAGCTTGCAATAAGTTCTGTACTTGACCGGTTTGGCTGCTATTTTCCTCAATCATATCGAGGTAGAACTGCGTCATACGCTTTCTGTCGCCACGTGCGAAGGCTAACTCCGCTAATTCAGGGGTAATGTTGAAAGAAGCACCGAGCAGTTCGCGCCCTCGAACGAAGGCATTTTCTGCCCATTCGTTTTCTTGACGTAGTTTGAAGGCATTGGCTGCGCTGTAAACCGAGCCGGGATTGGGTTGAATGCTGGAAATGAGTTGTTTATAATGCTTTTCTGCTTTTTCTATCTTGCCGTCTAACCTGAGGGCATACCCATAATCGACACCATAATTAAAGTTGAGCTCGTTTTTTCGCCAAAGTTGTCGGGCTGTTTTAGCAGCCTGTTCATAATCTTTTATCCCAATCAACGATTGGTAATAATATTGGTAATAGATGAATTGTTGAGGCTCTTTGTCGAGCAGTTTTTCAAACAGAGCAGCAGCTTTTTCATATTCTGCCTTGTTGTAAGCCTGTACTGCAAGCTGATAATCCAGGCCAAACTGGGCATGGGCCAGCCAGGAAGAGCAAGTTAGGAGAAGCAACAGCAGGGTGCGGCGCATGAGACGAAGATAAACAGCGATGAATGAAAAAAAGCCCTGGTGACAGGGCTTATGAAACGTGAAAAAAGGAAGTTTATTAGTGATGTACGCCACCCTCCCCATGAACATGTCCATGGGCAAGTTCATCAGGCTGTGCTTCGCGAATGTTAACGATTTCGCCGTCAAATGTTACCGGAACACCTGCCAAAGGATGGTTGAAATCCATGACAATGTTTTCTTCCCCTATGGTTACCACTTTTCCTTTGTGGAGGTAGCCATTTTCATCTTCAAGTTGAAGATAGGCACCTTCATACACTGCCTCCGTGTCGAACTGGCCGGCTTCGTTTACAAATACCTCTTTAGGTACTTCTGAGAGGGCTTCTTCCTGATACTCGCCAAAAGCATCTACAGGGTCAAGGCTAACACGGAAACTATCACCAGTTGATTTTCCGGATAAAGATTCTTCAAATTTGGGCGGTAAACCACTAACACCAAAGATAAAGACCATTGGATCAGTAGCTTCAGCGGTTTCAACTACGATTTCCTCGTTGTTCTCATTGACGAGCAGGCGGTAGCTTACAGAAACCACCTTATGAAGTTCGGCTTTCATGCCGCGAAGGTAGGCAATATATCTCCTAAAGTGCTGAAAAAGAAAAGGGCCGGAATTTCTTCCGGCCCTTTTGTAGGTGTTTTACTTAACGTCTGTAAAAACGATCTGGATTTCTGTAGCCTGATTCTCTGTTATTGTACCAATCTTGGAATTGGGTACCACCACCGATGGCCCACTGCATGAACTTCAGATAAGCCTGCTGGATGTTAGCCATTTCATGGGGATATTCAAAGTTAACTGGCAATGCCAATACCCAAGGAAGGTTGTTAGCAGTTTTGTAGGTTCTTCCACTTGCAACATCTGAGTTGTCCATGCCCTTTTTAAAGAAAGCTGGGTTGGCAAGTGCCGTAGGCATTTTGTCTGCAAGGTGAATTTCACGTCCTCGTTCTTCAACGAATATGAATGGATTGAATGGTCCGAAGCCTAAGTCATTCAAATCAACGCTGTTAGGAACGAAGTTTACCGTTACAATAGCTGTGTCAGGATTGTTCCAAATGCCACCGATTTGGGTGTTGGTGATGTGTGTGTAGCCACTAAACATGTCTGCAACATCTTCAAAAGGCACAATAACCGCATTGGGTTGGTTGTTTTCTGTACCGTTTTGACGATAATCAGTCTTGCCTTTTCTAGGCTTACAGCCAGAAACAGAAGTAATGTTGTTGAAAGGTACCGGCAATTCAACTGCAAAGCCAAGAGCCTTCATTCCACCTTTACCTGAGCCGTAATAGGTTGCAGTGAAGTCAACTACTTTATTGGTCGCATTGGTAACGATTTTGTAGTTGGTATTTAAAACTAAGTCATTGAAGTCATAATCTCCCAATGATGGCCAAAGGTCTTCAAATGCCAAGCACGTATTGTAGTAGTTATTGAAAGCACGGCTTCCATCACAACGATATTCATCAAAAGCGTCGTAGATACCATCTCCGTCGCAATCTTCATTGACGTTGATTTTAGCTACACCAGTGGTGTCGATTCCATTGATGATTGGATTAGATGATACAGCAAAAATAACGTCGTTAAAATCGTAGTCAGAGTAGCGATTGTCAACGTCTTCCATACCCATGATGAAGTGACCTGATGAGATTTCATTGAGTAAAATGGTGTGTTGCTTTAAGGTTGCATTAGGTTCAGGATTGAAAGAAGGACGATCCCAAAAAACAGGCTTATTTCTACGAACCGTTTGGGTAGTTGCATCCCATCCATCTGCAATAACTGCGAAACCAATTACTGTATCAGCTCCAAATTCTCCAAGTTTAACCCTGCTTAATGAGTTTAAGCTTCCTCCTGAACCTGGGAAAGAAGAATTGGCGTAAATAATCGTGAGGTTAGTGACCTGAGCTGGGCTTGCAGGAGGGTTGTTTTTATTGTAGGTATAGAAGGCTAGAGAATTTCTCTGTCCGGCACCTTCATGAAGAAAAGAAACAAATACTTCGGATCTGTTCTTCAATGCTGCATAGTGAATATAAGAACTGCCGTCAACCAAATCAGGGCGAGTAGTACTAAGACTTTGTCTTTCAGGAAGGTAACCTCTAATGTTTGTTACAAACTGAGTAGAAACTTCTAAAGGTGCTATCAGATAATTGGGCACACCGTTAGCGTTCCATGTTCCTAAAAATTCATAGGGAGGCAGTGTAGAGGTTTGGGAAGTAGAGCCTACCCTTAAACCTGAAGGTGTAGGTACAACGAATTCTTGTAACGGAGTAGGGGCATTTCCTCCAAGCGTTACTTGTAGATTATTTCCTTGTAATGGAAGAATTTGATATTCCGGCATTCCGATAGCACCTGGATGCAGGATAACCTCTTTCATAAATGTTGGTAAGGTAACTTGTATAGAAGCGTTACCATCGGTGCCAGTAAGCCCTTTGAACAAAACTTTTCCACCCATTGAGAGGGGCTTATCTAGTAAATAGACAAAAGTTTTAGTGAGGGGTTGATTGGAAGGGCTTAGCAACCTAACGCTAATCTGATAGTTACTAGTGGTTTTGAAGTTAAAGCCTTCTGGGAATCGAACTTGCTGAATGGGCGTGTTTGGATCTTGGTCAGTAAGCTGCATAGCGTCTTTCTGGCATGATGCCATCAACCCAGCCATTATAACTCCTGCCAATGCTAATCTTATACGGTTCATAATACGAAAGTAAGGGGTTTGATAGCACCTACTTTGTTTCGTGAGCACCCATCGATAATTGTAGGTTTTACTTCGATGAATGAAGAATGGTGTTGAATTATTTATACTAGTATTATAGTTGTAAGTGTTTCATTATATATATTGTCTGTCCCGCTACTCATTAAAAAAGCCCTGATTATCAGGGCTTTTTTAATGAATGTTAGGCTACAACCGGATCAGGTTTACTCATTTGATCGAGGTAGCGGACATGAGATTTTAACGCTTCCCAAACACTTTGATATTCAACATACTTGATGTTGAATTCGTCGCAGGTTTCCCGAATTATTTTGTTGATGGCTGGGTAATGGATATGGCTGATTTTCGGAAATAAGTGGTGTTCAACCTGGAAATTAAGTCCACCCATGAAGAAAGAAACCGGTTTGCTGGCAGTAGAGAAGTTAGCAGTAGTAGCAACTTGATGGACTGCCCACTCGGTAGCTATTTTACCTTTTTCGTCAGGTTCTGGGAAAGTAACATCAGAAACTACGTGAGCCAATTGGAATACCACCGCGATTACAAGTCCGCAAATAAAGGCAGTAACGAAGTAGCCAATAAGTGTAGGCACTAGCCCTACTTGCCAGATAGGAATAGCAAAAAACACGGTTAGATACATCACTTTGGTAAACCAAAAGCCAATGTGCTCACCAACAGGCATTTTCTGAAATTTAGTTGATGCAATCTTCCCGCTGAAATACTTACCGTAGTCTAATACAAACACCCAAAGGATGTAGGTAAATCCGTAGAGTAATACCCAATAGGTAGATTGGAATCGATGGAACCAGTAATGCTTTTGAGCACGATGAACACGCATCCATATGCTAATGTCGATATCATCGTCCATTTCATGAATGTTGGTGAAAGTGTGGTGAACTCCGTTGTGTTTGGCTTTCCATAAAAAAGCACTTCCTCCAAGCGCATTTAAGGTGTGCGCCATGATTTCATTGATCCACTTTTTACTTGAAAAGCTGCCATGAGCACCATCGTGCATCACGTTGAATCCAATTCCAGCCATAGAAATCCCGAAAAGGCCGCAAAGTACAAGGGCTATTGGGGTGGCAGGGGTAAAGAATACCAAGGTTATATACAAGGCGATGGCGCTGGTCAGAAAGAATGCAGCTTTGCTATAAAGCTTGAAGTTTCCTGTTTTAGCGATATTCTCTTGCTCAAAATAAGCATCGACACGTGTCTTAAGCGCCGTATAGAATGGCGCTTGACGATTGTTAAACTGAATACGGGTCATTTCGGACACAAATATATATTAATCCCTTATTGAGAACTATTAATCTTTCCTAAACTAAGGCATGTACTTTTGCAGCATGATTCGCTACATTTTATTGTTGGGCTTGCTCGTTTGGTCGGTATCCGGGTATTGTCAGCGTGCTGCTTCTTGGGACTCTTCATCTCTTGCTAAACAGCTTTTTAACGATGTGAGCTATCTTTCTGACGATCGTTTGGAGGGTAGAGGTACAGGTACTCAAGGGGAGAAAAAAGCGTATCAATTCATCATTAAGTCTTTTCAAAATGCAGGTTTGAAACCTGCGGGAATTAACGGTTGGTTACAACCATTCGAGGTAACTGCTTCTGTGGCTTTACGGAAATTTAGTTTTAGTGTAAACGACAAACTTTTAGCCGCCAGTGCAGCCTCATTTACGGGCGAAGGCGAAATCCGTAATCTTCCTTTAGTGAATTGTGGCTATGCTTTTTTACACGAAAACCAGACTGATTGGGCCCAACTTCATCTGAATGGAAAAGTAGCAATCATCAACGCAGCAATGCCGGAACCGAATAACCCGCATAGTGCTCTAAACGGTCGAAATGACCTGGAGTCACGGGCTAAAAAAGCCCAATTGGAAGGTGCGGCGGCTGTTGTGTTTTACGCAACGGATACATTAACCGCATTGCCTTCTACAAAATTGAGAAAATCCAATGGGATTGGGATTCCTGTTTTTGTGGTTACTGCCATTCAGTCTACTGCTCCGGCAGGAAATATTTCAGGTCGGATTGTATTGAAAAAGGAAGTTAGAACTGCCCATAATGTGATTGGTTTTGTGGATCGAGGAGCTCCCACTACGGTAGTGATTGGTGCTCATTATGACCATTTAGGTTATGGTGAAACCGGTGGTTCTTTACACGCAAACCATGAACATGAAAAAGCCATTCACAATGGTGCTGACGATAATGCATCAGGAACCGCAGGATTAATGGCCCTAGCACACCGGGTAGCCAATCTTCCAAATCTTAAGCAGAACTATCTTTTTATCGCTTTTTCAGGAGAAGAAATGGGTCTTTTAGGGTCCAATTACTTCACTAAATTCCCAACGATTGACTTAAAACAAGTTGCCTATATGTTCAACATGGACATGATTGGAAGATTGAAGTCAGCAGAGCCTATACTTGGTTTAAATGGGGTTGGCACTTCTCCTGTATGGATGCAAGTAGCAGATACTACTGGACGTTGGGGCGTTAAGGTAAAAACTTCAGCATCCGGTACCGGTGCTTCTGACCACACTTCTTTCTACCTTAAAGACATTCCGGTCATCCACTTCTTTTCCGGAACACATAGCGATTATCACAAACCCTCCGATGACATTGAGAAAATCAATATTGGCGGCATGGTGATGATCATGAATTATATGGATGATATGATTCAGAAACTCGATTCAAAAGGCAAACTTCCCTTTCTAAAAACCAAAGATGAAGATAATACGCCTCGACAATTGAAGGTTACATTGGGGATCATGCCCGATTATTTATATGACAAAGAAGGGGTAAAAGTAGATGGAGTGAGTCCGGGTAAACCGGGTGATAAAGCAGGGATGAAAGCGGGAGATGTCATTTTAAAATTAGGCGATTATACCATCAACGACATGCAAGGTTATATGAAGGCTCTTGGATTATTCAAGAAAGGAGAAACTGTTCCTTGTGAAGTGTTGAGAGGTGGTCAAAAAATGCTTTTGAACGTTAGTTTCTGATGAAGTATTTGCTGCTTGATACATCCGGCCATCAAGGATTTGTGGCATGGGCAGAAGCGGGTCAAGTAATTTCAACCCGATTTACAACCGGGCACAACAGTCATCTCGAGGAGATTCCCATTTTCGCGGAGCAGCTTCTTGCCAAACATGGACCACCGGAGGTTGTAGCAGTCATCGCCGGGCCGGGTTCTTATACCGGCTTAAGGGTTGGTCTTTCGCTTGCAAAAGGAATTTGTTTCGGTTCAGGAGCCCAATTGCTTTTGCCGGATACCCTTGCCGTGATGTGCGAAGCTTTTCTACTTGAACTTGGTACACCAATTTCGAAAGAAGCCAGACTGATTCCCATGATGGATGCTAGAAGGATGGAAGTTTTCCACGCCGTTTATCATCATGATGGCACTGTTGAAGTTGAGCCAATTCCATTGATTGTAACAGAACAATGGGTAAGAGGCCTTCATCATGCTTCTATACTGTTGGGAGACGGGGCTAGCAAAGTGAAGCAATTCAATCTTGAATCCACCTTATCTATTTACGAAACAATTGTTCCGACACCTCAGGCTTTATTAAACCTTTCCCTACGGGCTGCAAATAACGACCAATTTGTCCCTTTGGCACAGGCAGTTCCACGCTACACCAAAGCATTTTATACTACTGCGCAGTTACTTCCTGAACCTGATACCAGTGACGTTCGGCATGGGAGTGAATGAAGTATAGCCAATCGGTTACCGACATCTCTCCTAATCTGGGGTGAACCATGCCCATGCTGGCTGGAACAATGGTTCCTGTTTCTAAATCTTGTACCAAGGCATCCCGATTTTCTTTGAATGCTTGAAGCGTTTCTTCCCAATGATTCCAAGTGTTTCGGGGCTTTAACAATTCCGGTGAATCTACTTTCATGGCTCTTTTGTTAACCAAAATATGTTTAATCTTTCCCTCACCTAATTTTTCAGGAGCATCAAGTTGAACTAAAGAAGTTTTAAGGCGCTTTCTTACCCCGGTTTCTACCAGTGCCAAATGCTCTAAAACTTCTTCCGGACTCCATGCATTTTCATGCTTCACCTTAATAAGGTTAGGATGTGTTTTAAACCACTCTTCCCATTGCTGGGTTTGTTCTTTCAAGGCATCAGACCAGCGCTTAACATCAAACGATTCCATACCCTAAGAAACGCGTTTTATCTTTGAGAATTCTCATGAAAAACCTTTCCATTTACCTTTTACTTACACTCGTTGTTTTTTCTGCTTGTCAACCCCGACAACGAGTACTTTATCAGTCATCCGCTTTCAGGGTAGAGGCAGACCGGGTAATTCAAGGTGCTTATACAGCAGTAGCAGATGGTTCAGGTTCCATCACCTCGGATTACCAAAGTCCGGCTACTGCTACATATTCCAATCTTATGCTTTTTAAGCTTAGTGTAAATGAAAAAGACAACGAGTTGCCGGTTGGGGTCAATCATTGGTTAGTGATCGGCAAGGATACTGTTTCTCCGGTGATCAAATTTGGCTCAGCGCCTGCTCCGTTGCCAGAAATGCAGCCTTCGTATTTGCCTGTCAATGTTCCATATACCTTTCGTTTCGACCTTTCCCCTTTAATGGAGCAACTAGAAAGGCAAGGGTACTACTTAGGCAGTGATGGGCAAAAAGTGATGAAGCAAGATTTTAAAGGAGTGTATCTGGCTGGAAACCAACTGCCACTTAGTTGGGATTTCGTGAATCTTGACTCGAAAGGTTTGAAGTTACAACCAACAGGTCGCGGTCATGAATATGAAGTTCGAGTAATATTAAATCCTTGGAAGCAGTTGGGGCCTGTAAAGAAAACTTGGAGTCCAACGCTCAATATTAGCAGCAAGCCACAGTACACCTCTCCCCAACCTTTGGTAGATGCACTTTGGAAGTTAAGCTTAGAGGAAGCCATTAAAGCCATAGAACCCGATTCTACCTTCCGTACCGGTGCACAATGGGGAGGAGTTTGGACCAGAGACATCAGCTATTCTATCCTGTTGGCAATGGCCATACATGAACCGGAAGTGGCAAAAATCAGTTTGATGAAGAAAGTCAAGCGCAACAGGATTGTGCAAGATACTGGTTCAGGTGGTGCATGGCCGGTTTCATCCGATCGGGTGGTGTGGGCCATGGCTGCTTGGGAAGTCTATCTGGTTACCGGCGACAGAAGCTGGTTGGAAACCGCGTTTGAGGTGGTGAGAAACTCTCTCGACGACGACCGTTTGGTACTTGCCAATACAGAAAGTGGACTTTACAGAGGGGAATCTTCGTTCCTAGATTGGCGTGAACAGAGCTATCCGCGTTGGATGTCGAACCGCGATATCTATGTTTCAGAGAATTTGGGCACCAATGTATTGCATTATCAAGCCATGAAAGTGGCTTACATGATGGCTCAAACCTTAGGTTTTCAAGTACCTCGTTATCAAGTCCGAGCCGATAGTCTAAAAAGCGCGATTCAGCGTAATTTCTGGATGCAAAAGCGAGGTTATTTCGCGGCTTACCGTTACGGAAGGCCTCAATTGCATGTTCACGCAGGAGCTGAAACTTTAGGCGAGGCCCTGTCAATTTTATTTGGTGTTGCAGAGCCCTGGCAATCATCTCGTGTATTGATGCAGATGCCGGTAACGCCTTATGGCGCTACTTGTTTTTATCCTCAAATCCCTGGCATCGCACCTTACCACAACAATGCCATTTGGCCCTTTGTGCAGGCATACTGGAATTGGGCTGCTGCCAAAACCGGATTGGAGCAGCCGCTTACCCATGGTTTGGCTTCCATATACCGAGCAAGCGGATTATTTCTAACCAATTACGAAAACATGGTCGCGACTACCGGCGACTTCAAGGGTACTGAGGTAAACTCAGAACGCATGCTTTGGAGCATGGCTGGGCAAATGGCGATGGTGTATCGCGTTTTTATGGGTATGGAATTTCATACAGATGGGTTGCATTTCTCTCCTGTTGTTCCCCAAGCGTACCAAGGCACCAGAAAACTCACTGGAATGAAATACCGCCAATCGGTGGTGAATGTGACGGTTCATGGTTTTGGTAGAAAGGTAAAAAAGGCTAAGCTCAATGGAAAGTCTATCGAAGAAGTAGAAATTCCGGCTCAAGCCCAAGGGGTACAGCTCTTGGAGATATGGCTAGATAATCAACCTTTCGACGAAGCACCGGTAAATGTACAGCCAGTACACTTTCAACTTCCAGCTCCAAAACCTCCGGTAATCAGCACGCCTTTCAGCAATAAGAAAATTATCCAGTTCGACTGGCAGCCTGTTCCTGGCGCGGTTTCCTACAACCTTTACAGAAATGGCGCTTTACTTTCCACGGTTAGAGATACAACGCTCGACCACTTTCATGATCGCACCTCTTCCTTTGAGTTGAGCGCAGTGGATAGCTTGGGATATGAATCGTTTACCTCTGAGCCCTTTATTTGGCCGGTAGAAAATTCTGTAGAAAAAATAGAGGTTGAAATGGTAGCCCCTGCAACCGCTAGGTTGGTGGCTGGTTACACAGGCAATGGATGCGTGGAAGTTTCTAAAGCTGAAAACAAGCGGATTGACCTTACCTATTATGTCAAGGAAGAAGGACTTTACAGTTTTGACCTTCGCTATGCGAATGGAAGCGGCCCTTGGAACACCGACAACAAATGTGCGTTGCGGTCATTTTACATCGCAGGTGATTACATGGACGTATTCGTGATGCCACAACGCGGCAAAGGAGAGTGGTCAGATTGGGGGTTCACCAATATGGTTAAAGTGCGTATGAAACCCGGAGAATATGTGTTGTCTATCTATTTGGATGATTGGAATACCAATATGGATGGAGAAGTTAACACCGCTTTGATAGACTACCTTAGGGTTATTCGCTGGGAATAAGGGGACTTCGAAGAAAGGAAGAAGGTAATTAGCGCTCTATTTTCCCATTCCGCCAATCAGTTTTTCATAATCTTTCCTCTGAACCTTTGGTCATTTTCCAAAGTAATTTCCCAGAGGTAAAAGCCGTTGGATAATTGTGGTAAAGAAGGATTTTTCTCCGGGTAATCTTCTTGATAGAGCCTTCTTCCATTTAAATCAAATAGCGTAAACTGCTTGATAGGAATTTCAGTTTCCGGTAAGTTAATTTCTTGATTAAACGGGTTTGGATAGGGTGCTCCTATTGCAGACTTTGCAATGTCTGAACTTTCCAATGGCAGATAGTTGC
>JAIXUI010000129.1 GCA_027484125.1 Bacteroidota bacterium
CAACCATGGGGGTCAATTTACCGGAATGGCTTGTCCCATATAGGGGGTCAATTTGCCGGAATGAGCGAATCGAAATCAATCCAACCATGGGGTCAATTTACCGGAATGGCTTGTCCCATATAGGGGGTCAATTTGCCGGATTAGGGGGTCAATTCAAAACGGAGCACACAGTTAGGCTTAACAACTAAAGAAAAATTAGATTTATTTGTTAGAGTTTACGAGAAAAACAAGAGAATTCTTAGTGATGAACACAAAAGAATGATCAACAGATAGGGATTTGCGTGAGAGGTTACCATACAGGTGAGCAGAAGAAATATCTCACCTGTATGGATTAATTATGATTAGTATATGAAGTCAAATTTTTATCAAATTTGACTTCATACCAATACCAGTAATGAATAATTTGCTAATTGCTCTTGTCATTGCAACATAAACAAGTGATTTTTCACTGTTTTCA
Organism: Bacteroidota bacterium; assembly: GCA_027484125.1. Classification (GTDB taxonomy): domain Bacteria; phylum Bacteroidota; class Bacteroidia; order UBA7662; family JAIXUI01; genus JAIXUI01. Next base: position 458 of record JAIXUI010000129.1, read on the forward strand.
TAATGCAATTTACCTCCTACATCAAGATCATTAAAGCCATTATAAAATAAAGGACATGTTCTATTGTTTACATCGGCAAGAAATGTCACTTTAAACTCTAAGCCCTTTAATCCATGAAAAGTTGACAACACAATTCCTCCTGAATCATTTATGGTATTTGTAGTGTTGTCGTTGTAAGGAAGCTTTAATTTATGTAGGGCTGATTTAACTTCTTTGAGTGCATCTTTAGTGCGGAACCCTATTGCGATATCCGAATAGTTTACACCTTCTGATTTCAGCTCTTTGATCCTTTCAATAATATATTCTGTCTCTTCAGTTTTTGTTTTGAAAATCTCATATGAGGGTTTCTGTCCATGGAACAATGACAGATATCCATTTAAGGTCTCTTCTTCTCCGTCAAAATCATCATATTTTAGCCCTTTAACTGTTGAAATAGCAAGTCTCTTGATTTCCTCAGAGGTACGATAATTTATTCTTAGTTGTTTGCTTCTGTTTCCTCTTACAGAGATTCCCGCACTTGAAAAATTCAATTTTTTAGCATAAATTCTTTGATAGGGATCTCCTACCAAAAATAGGTCGTTTTCCTTTTCCTCGACAATTGACCTTAAAAATCGCAATTCTACATTTGACAAATCTTGAACCTCATCAGCAATTACGTGTGAAAACGGTTTAACCTCTTGTTCTTTAAAAAAGTTGGATGCCTTATTAAATAACTCTGCTCGGTCGACTAAATTGTTTATTGTTTTGTACTGTTTGTATTTTTCAATAAGTGACCAAACCTCCATTTTTTGCTTACGGGTAATTGGCTTACCTCTGCCAATTCTACTTGTTCCAAGGTAGGATTCTAGAGAGTTCACATTATTGTAAAGGATCACATTCTGATGTTCTGCGGTTAAAAAGCCGACCTCGAACTCAGAGAGATTATTTTCCAGGATCAATTCCCAAACATCACTGCTGCTTTTTGAATTGAACATGTCTAAAAATCTCGTATTGGAATCTATTAGGTTATTGGAAAGAGCCAAGTCTCTTAATAGCGTATCAATATTTACAATTTTAAATGCATTGGAATCAATGTGTAGCTTTTTTACTAGCTGATTCAAATTTGAGGTAAGTGCATTGGTGTAGGTTGTAAAGACTATTTTAAAATCCGAGAGTAGATTTGTTTTTTGAGAAAGGTATTTTAACCTATGCAATGCAACAACCGTTTTCCCCGTACCAGCACCTCCAGTTACCTTCACTGAGCCTTTAAAATCACCTTCAGCTAGCTTTCTTTGTGAAGGGTGAAGAAATATTTGCCATTTGCTCAAATCACCATTAATGATTTCTTCCATCAGGGCGTCATCCATTTCAATAAAACTTCGCTTATTGTTGAAGCTACTTTGCTGCTCATCTATACCAATAGCATTGATCTTACCGCTTTCCACTTCAAGAATTAAACTTTGTATGCTTAATCCTTCAGATAAATAAAATAAATTCTCAAAGGCATCTTGAGGTAAGAACTGCTCATTAGCTTCCAATTCATTTAGATTGCAAATTTTTCTGACAAGTTCCAATAATGATTCAGGGACACCAATTTTCATCAATTCATCATTGCTGTATTTGTTAAAAATACCATCATTGAACTTTGGATGATTTTCAGGTAGATCAATGGTCTCTGGAGATGTAAAAATTTGTGCTGTTTGGGTTATTTCATTCCACTCAAACATTTTATTTTTAGCCCAATCCATTGCTTCATCATGGTTGTCTACCCAAAGCATGTGATAATTATCGCCAGTTTCTGGCACTCTGATAATTGCCCTATATTTTTGATCAATTCTAGCAGTCCTTAAACTCTGATCTTTGAATGTTTTGATTGGTTCGAGGTGAATAGCTTCTGACCTTGAGTTTTCCCTAAATTTTTTCTGGAATTCAAGCACTTTTTTAGATGTTGCTTTGGGCAACTCAAAAAGCTTTTCTAGGCATTTGTCGTGTATGAAAAGTTTCACTATTTTACCAAATTAATGTTAAACTCTTGAGGTGAAATAATTTTAAAGCCTTCTTTCAGGAAAATCAATTCATCATCCTTTGATAAAGGCAATATAACAATTTTAGCTTTATGAAAACCAAGCATTGCTTCGGCAAAACCATCATTTGTAGATAAAATGAATCCACCATCCCTTTCAAACTCAATATTGTTATCTATTAACTGCTTAATAATATCATGTAGTTGAGGATCATGATAAACTAAACAATCATATTTATTTTTGGTGAATAATTCTTGTTCACTTACTCCATATTTTATTTCTGCATAGAATTGAATTAAATTGTAAATCTGCCAGAAATTTTCCCATTCATCCTTCTCAATTGAAGATATCTGAGGCGACACATATATTTTTGAACTAATCTTTAAATCAGAAACCCTTACCGCAGTTTTACTCGTTATAAAGTTTTCAAACTCCATTTGTACATCAGGAAAAACATAAAATGCTCCATCTTTCAAATTTGTTGCCATTGTTGAACTTTCAATTTTCCCGTGTTGGCTGAGGCAATTATTTAAATCACTTTCGTTACACGATGGTTTGGCAAACTCTTTTTGTAAAGTAGCTAGACAAAGTGCAATTTTCTTCTCACGGTTGTGCTCGTTTAGTGGATTTAATAGCATCCAAATTAGTCTTTCCAACGAGTTGTTTGATTTTATTAATTCAGAGCTATATGCCGTCCAATAGGGTATTTTTTGAAGAGTCTTAATTGTATTTAAGTAGGCTGGACTAAATGCTAATTTATCTTTTCTGTCGTCTTCGTTTAACTCGTCAAACCTCTCTAAATCGCTCCAGGTAAGTGTCCAAGTTACTTTATTTCCTGATTTAACAATCGAATCACGCTTTTTTAGATCGTTCACAAATCTTTGGTTTTCGCTAGTAGCGTGATAGGTATAACCATCAAGATATATTGCGATGTCTCGGAAAGATATTTGTTGATCAAAATGCGAAACTGGATTACCATTTAAACTTATTCCAGTTAATGTGATATAAAAGTCACTTCTTGTTCTATATGCAACACCTTCAGATACTCCAAGTTCATATTGAGGTCTTATAAAGTATGAAAAAAGATGATTGCCACTTTTAACTCTTATCTTGTAATTGATTACACCATCTTCGATAGCTTCCTTAAAGTGCCAACCAGCACTTTCTTTGTTTGAAATATACTTACGTAGGCTTCTAATGAATCTATCCTCAAGTTCACTTTCTTCTATCTGACCATTACCACTCAGTTTTCCAAGTCCCATTGTATAATTCTCCCATGCATCAGATTTATCTACAATTTTCTTAAATAGTTTTTCAGCTTGTGTTCGGCTTAACTCATCTTGAATTTTTTGATTAGAATACGTGTAGATGCATCTATAACAGCCGTCCTTACCGTTATGCTGACAACCACATTCTTTTATGGCTTGATATGCTTTTTTAATTACTTCGGTAAATTCGCTTGGATTAAATAGTTTTTCCAAATAACCAGTACCTCCAGAAATGTTATCATGAATGATAAGGTACCTATCAAATCTTGAGTTCTGAGCATTGTACTCATGGTAATCTATTATACTCAAGTGTTGAGGGTTTCCTTTGTAGTATTTTTTTAACCCAAGTTCAAGACCTGCCTTAAACATATTTACTTGGGATTCTCCATCAAAGTCCTGAACTGGAAGTAAAACTTTTATTGCTTCAGTTTTTATTTCACGGAATAAAAAAACCTCTTCAAAAACATCATTGCTTTCACCTTGGTACAACACATTTTTGTGCTTACAATAGCCAAAATGGAAACTGAAATTTTTGTCAAACTTGGTTTTGTGTGGTTCCGAAGTGCTTTTGCCACAATGTTTACAGGTTACAAAACCATGATATGGAATGTTTTCTATACGATTAATGATAACCTTATTTGCATCTACACTTGTAGTCAAGCCGAGATTAACCGTTGAAATTTCAACATTCTTGACATATTCTATACCAAATGGTATGTCTTTCATACCCCACGCACCTTGAAATGTTGAATTGTCGAAAGTAACGTGACGTGAGATACTGTATTGACTGGAATCTCTATCATCGCTACTGTCATCTAGCGTTGCTTTGTCTTTAGTATTTACCGATTTTACACCATTTAACTTTACAAACGTATGTTGGTTTCTGGTGGATGACCATGAGCTGTCACCACATTTAGGGCAAACAGGTTCATTTGATTTTACGGCTAACTCAATATGATCGCAATTTGAGCAAAATCTCTTTTTTATAAGTGTACCCGCTTCTCTCCAGTCGTGGGTATTTAATCCAGATATACTGAATTTAAATCCTTGGGAGTAAAAGAAATTATCAGGTGCTAACTCTCTTATTGCGGTGCTAGCTGATCTCACAATTTCATATTGATAATCACTAGGTATGCTATTACTACCTTTAGCTTGGTTGTTTTTAACCCAAGCATTCATAGTTACACCCGTTTCAGGAAATGCATAGTTTGGTAATAATCCAACGTTTGTTAAGTGCTCCAACAAGGCCCTTTTGTCCAATAATCGTTTTAAACCCCAAAGAGCCTTCTTCTCAGCATCAAGGTTTTTCCTCTCGTCATCAGTTTCACCAAGCTTATTGGTTTTTATATAATCATCAATTTCTTTTCGCTTGTTGAAAATATATTGATATTCACTCTTTAGCTTTTCAAAAACCTTTTTCAGACGGTTGTAGAAAGTTTCTGTTAAAAGATACTCATGCAAGTATCCCAACGCTTTAGTATCTTCTAAATCTTCTTTATAAAAATCACAAAACTCTTTTAGTAATTCACTTTCGTTAGCTTTAACAAACGAAATAATTCTACTTAAAAAGAAATCTCCTGCATTTAAATCAGCTGTTAAAAGTCTTAGAGTTATTAATCTGGATGGGATAGAGTTTTGGGCGGGGTTACTTGATGCCCATTTATCCAAGCAAAAAGCAAAGAAGTGCCTAAACAAAATATCTTTGGCTTCGAGGTAACATGCAGGAGTAGCTATTTCACCCTCCATCATATCTATTGGCTCTTGATAATAGAATAAGTCGTGCGGTTTAGTTTGTGCAAAGTTGGTAATTAGTGCACTCCCAGAACTTCTTCCTGCTCGTCCAACACGCTGAAGGTAGTTTGATGTTAAAGGTGGTACAGAATTATTCAGGGCTGTGTTCAATGAGCCAATGTCAATACCCATTTCGAGTGTAGATGTAGCAACAATGGTATTAAGGGAGTTGAAGTTTGGACGTTCTTTAAAATCAATTTCCTTATTTTCTCGGTCTCTTCGCTCTAGTATACCTGTATGTTCTGTAGCATAAATTCTAGGGGATCTATTTCTATTATACACCAATTGGTAATAATTCGGCTTGGTAATAGGTCTTAACGTATAAATTCCTTTCCCACAAGTATAATCTAAACAACGAGTATGCATGGTTAGATCATCTGAATCGGCTACGTAAATAGCTGATGAACAACTATCGCACTCATGTTTTCTCACCGTATTTTCTACTACTAAAGCATCCAAGCATATAGCATAGTTAACACTGGTATTACTCGTAACCTTATTCATTATCCCTACTTCAACCAGGGCGTTAAGCAATCTAGAATAAAAGTCGTTTATGATAGCTGGATAATCAGGAGCTAGTTGGAATGTTTTAACAAAGTAATTTCGATACCAAGAATGTGTGGTAGAGTAAGTGGTATCAAGCATGCCTTTTAAATGAGATGCGTTGGTAATAAGTTTTGGCAATCTTGTTTTCGTCCCAAAATTTTTATTCAAAAAATGCCTGGAATCTTGCCACCAATTTAATTCTCGCAGTTCTTGTTTACCATCTCTAAACTTCCTGAAATATTCATGATCCAGTCCACCTCTAACTCTTATTCTGTGCAATATGCCATTGATAAAAGGAGTTAGTTCTTTTTCCGAGATGGTATTTAAATTGTTTTCTTTTAACCATCCTTCAATAATGGGAAATACTTCAGAAATTCTGTTTTGATCAAATTTTACAGCAGATGCGCCTGATTTTTCAAGTGTTCTACCAATCAATGCATTATAACCAAATTCGGAGACTACTTCCCAACGAATCCTATGATCGAACTCTTTCTTAAATTCATCTGTAAACTTCCCCTTAACCCTGAAGTCGGATGCTAAATCAACTTTTCCTTTATAATCAGCTGGTAAAAATCTGTAATAGTATGCTTCTTCATTATTCGCACCCGATTCATCTGCATGTTTTTTCCAGTAATTGATAAATTCTTCCTGGAGTCTGAGCAATGAAACAGGCTCATTTAATTGATTAATTACTTTTTGAAGTGAAGAACGGAATGTAAAACGATAGTTTCTTGCTTCCACAAAACCTGCCTGGTGCGCAGCATCCTGAACACTGTTAGTAAAAGCCAGGATTTTTCTTAGCTTCTCTTTTCTCGGATCAAGATCTGAGGCTAATACCTGACTAACAGTTATTGACGACAAAGTTGCAACTCTGGTTCCAATAATACCAAGTGTGTTTTCTGTATTACACTCTGGGCAAATATGTCTCGACTTTGTGTCGTTTAGTTTTCTAACTGCATGTATCTTAAAATAATCTTTGCTTTCGGTATTGTTTAAACTTAAATCAAATTGATTCAGATAGTCATCAATAGTATTGTTTGGTTCATATTCAGCAATGTGTTTATGGTCTGGTGTATTGATAAAATAGGTGTTTTTGTGGTTGCTGAAAAAATAGTCGTACACCTGTTTTGCGTCTGTTGAGAAATGATTTTTATTGTCGTCTTTCACTCCCAACCAGCCACTTGAACCACATTCTCTGCAATAATATGATGGCATTGCCTGTGGATTCTTTTTATCACTTACGCTGTCTTTCCAAACAAATTTGGGTTCATTACCCAACTGTCTTAATACACCACTTAATTCTCTTACCCAAAGTTGAACTTGCAAAAATAAAAATGGGAATTTCTTGCTACTACCAGCCTTTGCCTCGCTGATTAGGGCAAAAATTGAATTGATAATCTCCTCTCTGGGATTAAAGTCATTTACATTATCCCATTCGGCAATACGTCTAAAATCTTCATTCAAATCAGCCAAGGTATTTGTTAATTCATCTAGCCTCATTATACCTTTGGTTGTTAAAAGTGCTAGATCTTTAACAAGCTTGATTTTTTTGAGCTCATAGCCCAGTTGAACTTCATCTGTATTAGCTGGAATTTGCCATAATCTCTTTTGACGTTCGATATAATTAGCATAAGTTTCGTTTGCAGATAACCTACTATCAATTAAACCTATTTGTCTTGGTATATATCTGTCAAGTGATTCGTCACTTTCGAAGAACTCATTAACACCTAAACGATTTTCGGAGATAAGGGCATCATCATCAAATTTTTCTCCGTACACTTTTTCAGCATAGTTTATTAAAAGCTTCTTTGATTCCTCACCTGATCCAATTGTTGCTGAAGTACCAACTGCACATAGTTGCCCTTTTTCAATGCCTAGTTTTAATTTTAGACGTCTTATTAAATTAGCCACATCAGTGCCCTGAGCCCCATCATACGAGTGTAATTCGTCTAATATAAGATACTGGAGTAACGATGTGTCTTGTAGGTTAAACGACCATAGATTATGATAGTTATTTCTCATAAGGGCATAATCCAACATTTTAAAGTTGGTTAAAATGATGTCTGGAGGACTATCAACTATCGTTTGTCTGTTCTCAATTACATGGGTTTCGCCCATTGCAGTGGGATACTTCTTCTTTTCTTTACCTTCTCCAATAAATAAACCTGCTGTTATTTTACCTTTTAATCTTTCATCAGCGTATATAGTTTCAGCTAACCTCTTTGCTTGGTCGGTTGCTAAAGCATTCATAGGATACAAGATGATTACTTTAACACCTTGTCGATCTTTGTTTTTATAGCAATAATCCAATATTGGATAAAGAAAGCATTCCGTTTTACCAGATGAAGTTCCTGTTGTGATGAGCGTTGATTTAGGAATGTTACCATCATTTGTTGTCAATCGTTTGAAAGCCTTATACTGATGATCATATGGAGGAAAGTTCGGCTTAATTACTAAGGGTATATCTTGGTCATTTTCCGATTTAACAAAAGGAAGTTTTAAGGAAATATAGGGACCTTTAAATATTCCATCTTCAGGATGATTAACAAAGTTATAAAAAGCCTCGTGTACACTTTTATCCTTAAAACTGAATGTGGCTTTAAGGTACTCAAGTATTGAGTGTTTCACTTCATATGCTTGTTGTAATGGGAGCATAATTTATAATTTTATTACAGCAGTATTCCCTTTTGCCTGAACGCCATTGGGTATGTACAAAATATTGTCTTTAATAAAAAACCTATAATTATTGTTCCACTGCCAATGATTAGAAGCATCTGCCTTCAATTTTCTATACGTCTTTTGGTGTTCAACATTATCATTTTTCATGATTGATTCATTGAGAAAAGTCTCGTCTAATTGCCCCTTTAACGACTTTTTTACTAAAATGCTAAACTCCGGGTTATTTATCATTTTTTGCCAATATTTCGTGTCACTTTTTTTGCCGAGATAGTATCTAATAGTTCCCCATGACTCACCATCACGAAACTTCCACCAATCATTACAAATCGCCAATAAATTCATTCTTGTTTTATCCATATTAGCATCATCAACTATGGAAAGAAATGTTTCGTAGAATGTTACAAATCGATTTGAATCGAATTCTTTTATCTGTTCTCCTAATAAGTCTATTTTCATCCATTTAAAGAAAGACTCTATTTTTCCATTCATATATTCATGATCTTCGGCTTTCCAAAATAAATTCTCTAATTCTTTTCGTCTGTTTTCATCAGCCTGTTTATAAAGCTTAAGTTTAAAGCTTTCTTCATCATTTAGTATTGAAGTAAATGTTCTACTATAGTTCAGTATTTTAGTGATATCATCACCTTGATTTAACTTACCATCCAATAGTGCTGCAAAACTGCTTGCCTCCGTATACTGAGAAATATTAGAGAAGAATCTTAAGAAACGGTACAAGGTATTAATATCAACCGAGTCTAAATCTGCAACATACTTGCTAGCATGAAAGGTTACGGAATTGGTGTTTTTTAGGTATGATAAAGCAGGAAGTATCGTTACAAGTTTGGATGGAGATTTCTTGTGTAAACTATCTATTAAATCAACAATTCTGAACTCACGTAAAGTAGATAGTTTTGGTTGTAAAAAAAACAAAAGAAACAATGCCTTGAAATACTTTTCAACCTCTTCAATATTCTCTATTTCTTTATTTTTTCCCGTCAATGTTTTAATCCAAGACAAAAACTCGTTAAAGCCTTCATCTGCACTTTCATCATCTTTTGATTTATAAACCCAAAAAAAGTCTTGCCAGATTTCCCATTTCTCTGTCCAATGCTCCTTATCTGAATCAGGCACCTTAGACAATAGTAGTGATTTTATATGTTCATTAGCTTCCATCGGATCACCACTGGTATTAACAATTTCGTACATTTTCTCACCGTATTCTCTGATTTTTGAATAAGTGTGATTCTCCAAATTTTCATTCCCTTTAAGATTTACATAAACAAATCCAATTTTATTGCATATAAAATCAGCTATTGCTTGAATATCTTCCTTCTTTATGAGTGCATGAATATCCTTTATTGCTGCTACAATGCTTTTCACTGAAGGGTCATCTTCATATTCGTTTCTGTACCAACTCGCTTTGGTTATATCTGTCAGTTTACTCTCGTTGTTTTTGTCTGAAAACTGTTTGATCAAATGTTTGATAAAATAATCAGTTGAGTTTCTAATTTCATATTTCAATCTAGGCTGTCGGTTGGTTAACATTAAAAGACTGCTCAATTTAGGATCATGTAGGTAGGTATTCAAAACACCAATAATGAGATAAAGCGTAGTTAATCTCTGTTGACCATCACACAAGTAATAAAAAGTTTCGGGGTATTCATAGGTATAAATGATCCCATAAGAAACCTCCAAACTTTCCTGTGATTCTGTTGATTTGCATAACTTTATCAGCTCCTCAGTAAAACTGTAAGCCAAACTAGATTTTTGACCTTCAGGAATTACATCTCCCCAACAATAATCCCTCTGTAAATCGGGAATTAAAACATGATGGTTGTCTTTTAATAATGTCGTCAACCTATTAAAACTACCTTGATTAATCATTGCTGTTTTGAATTGAAATAGTTTAGTAAATCATTTTTAAAATACTCTTGGTTTGCCAATATTTCCTTGCTAAGCCAAGAGTTGTGGCTGCCAAATACGGAGAGTGTATGAAGCCACAAGCCAAAATTTCTGCCATCTGGCTTTAGCATTTCTTCAAACAATATCTTTTTCTTTTCCTCTGGTAATTTATTGCTCAGTTTTGAATTTAATCCTCGTGGCACTAACACTAAATTACCTACGGTATTAGTGAGTTTTTTCAATGACTCTCTCTCTCTCTTTGAGATTCTATTATTGTTATACTTTTGTGGCTTAATATGTTCCAAGCTCCTTTTGCTGGCATTGTCAATGTCTTCTGAGTTCCTATAGTTATTCTCTTCATAAAGTGAAAAGTCGAATTTCTGCTTCTGTTTTGACGCCATTAATACATTCATTCTTAACAATTGCCTAGCAACAGTAGTGTATTGGTTATGGTAGGTATCTATATCTGATAAAATACCTTCAATAAATTCGTCCACAGTTAGCTCATCTAGTACTTGCTTTACATAAAACGCCTTAATTTTTGCAGTGAAATTTAATTTACTCTCAGTATATAACTTATAGAATTCAATCAATTGGGGCTCTCTATCTCTTAAACCACTTCCTTTAAAAAACAAGCCGAGATAATTATAAATTTCAACATCATTATACCATTCTTCTATTACTTGTTGAATTAATCTTAACTCTTCAAATACTTCAATTGCCTCCAGTTTATAAAGACTTCTATCTACAGCAATATCTTTAAAGTATTCATATAAGCCTCTTGAATCTGTTTTTGAACTTACTTGCTTTAGGCTTTGATATAGCCTAAAAATTACAACCATATCGGGTTCAATGTTTTTATTTGAAGTATTGGAGAAATTAAGACCAATCATTCTGCCAAATTCCTTGTGCTCCTTCTTTTCCCACCATTTGCGCCAATTGTCCCACTCGGTAGCCAATTTACCTCTTAACTGATTAATTTGCCATTCCAATCCATCATTTGAGACCTGATTTTTTAAGTCTCCAAACATTTGCCGCGATACTTCTCTTAAGATATTCGATTTAATAAGGTCTGTTTGCGACATTTCTGCCTTGTTTTTATTCATCATCGAGAACACCTTAGTCTCGTCTTGATTCTTATCGAGTTGAATGTATATAATATTGATGTTTTCCAATAAAAACTGACTAAACAACTCTAGCTCAAAAATTCCGTCTAATGTTTGATTGCATAGTATCCATGCCTTCTTTAGCGCAGCAATGTCCTGAATTGTTTCATCCCCCTCACTATTGCCATTGATAAATTGTTGTAGTAAACTATTGGCAGCCTTTCTTACTTTATACTGCAATTTGTTTTCAAGATTTATGCCGATGTCAATTCCTCTGTGCTTTAAACAACACAAAAGAATAAAGATAGAGGTGGTTCGTTGTTGCCCATCTACCAATTCTATTTCATTGCCGTTTTCTTTTACGGTTATGCCTTGAAGGTAGTATTCATAGTTCTTTACTATTTTACCATTACGTAATGAATTCTGAAATTCATTTTTCAAATCAAGCAACAACAGACTCAGGTGCAGATCGCCTCTTTTGGTGTTTTTCTGCAAACTCCATTTATAGCCTCGTTGATAATAAGGCACTACAAAGGTGGTGTCTTCGCTGAAATATTCTTTTATGCTCTTAAAGTTTGACATTCAAATAATTTAATTTATTTCAATTCTGTTTCCTTCAATTCTGTGCCATCCCATCTTAAGCAAACCATCTTCTTTTTATCAAACAAATAAAACCTTACACGCTGTTTAAAAACGTCAGAAACAGGTTTCTTGATATTACTACAAACAGTGTCTATAAACGCTTCAACATTTGTCCCTTCACTTCTTGAACCGCAAATAATTACAAAATCTCTGATAGGGCTGTTAACATTTGGTGTGTACAGTTTCAATTTGCCAATATCTTCCTTTAGTCCATTAATTTCATTGTTTGAACCAACTTCTCTCACAAACTTTAATTCAAAATGAATTGCATTAGCATCATGTCTGAACCCCTTACTCAGTATATCCTTATTGTTATCGTTTTGTTTGATGTAATACTCATTTGCAGTTATTTTCCAGGGGCATAAAAGTGACAAATCCCGAAACTTATATTTCTTTTCGGGCTCTTTATCATTTTTCTGATGCTCTGCATAATGCGTCACCTCCGTATGAACTGCAAACGGAGTATAAGGCTTTTCATGTTGCAAATAATAAAACAACCAACTCTTCAAATCGCTTTCTGTTAAAATAAATTTGGTGTCCGTTAGAAACTTGGTGTGCAATTGTTTCATTGCACTTTGAATATGAGGATGCCAGCTTTCGAGAAGCTCTCTTTCGTTCGTCTTTTGGGGGTCTTCAACTTTTTGTTGTGGTTTGTTTGCTAGTGTATTTTTCTTTTCCATACTTATTTCTCTTTAAATACCTCCTCAAAATGTTTCCATGCGGCTTTGTAGTCTTCTACTCGGTCGCATTTATCAAATGGGGCGTGGTAGGTTATTTTTTTGCCCTGGTATAGTTCACTTTTGGTAATGGTGTGTTCATAGGTTTCGCCAGCTTGTAGGTTGCGTATTTGTTCCCAAACTGGTCTGTCCACACCTACACCAACCAAGCCTTTACTGCATGTGAAAACAATGTTTCCTTTGGTGTCGTACCAGGTGTCATCTTCGTTTTGTTGTAATACAGGGAACTGAACATTATAAATTAAAATCAACTCCTCTAATGTTAAACCAAGTGCCATAGCTGTAATGACATCTATTTCCACTAAAGCTTGCCTACGCTCAAACCAATTACGCAATGGGGTACTCCATTGCCAACTAGGCGTTAGGGTATTAAATGGTTTAAGCCTTGTGTCTTGTTTGCTCCAGCTATCTGATTTAAATGCTTCTTGCCACATTTCTTGCCATAGGGGAGCATAGTATTTATTTAGACAGTTTAGTTGTAGGGTGCGGCTAAATAAAAATGGTTTGAATTTTTCATCTACACCCAATGGAAATGCAGACAAACGACTATCAGTAAGATTAGATGCACCAACTGTTTTGATGAAAAAATCAAGTATAAGGGATGAAGATAAAGCCGTTAATTCTGTTAAAAGACTATTATCCTTAAAAATTACAGAAACGATACCATTTGTATGAGTTGAGCCTTTTATCAATATATTTCCATTTAGTGTTCTTTCTGCTGCCTGATTGAGCATTTTACGGAAACCTACTTTATAATAATCAATCCAATTATCAAAAGCTTTATACCCCTGATCATCTTTTTCATTTAACTCAAATCCTTTAATTAGATTTGAAAATGCCATTGTATTTTCTTTTGGTATGTAATTGGTTCTAGCAACAAAATTTTCGGAAATCAAATTATGGTCTATAATGTCATAATGGGCTTTCTCTACACATATTTCTTTTGGGGTTTTATAGAGTGGATTTGAAACAAAAATGTGTGGGCCACTATAAATCATTTCCAAACTTTCAATGTCAGGAAACTGAGTTTCTCTTTTTATAATACCATTATCTATATCATTAGTTTCATGCCAGCCTTCGGTAATTTTTGATATGAAGTTTGATAGCGAAGACTTGAAGCTGCTCAACTTTTCTAAAACACTAATAATGGAATTAGTATGAACTGTTACGAGCTTTGCAGTTTCCCATTTTGTTGAATTTTCAAATGCTAAAGACAGTGTTTTTAATCTTTCAGCGTTAAATGTAACTAGTCTATCTAAATGTGATGTTGTATTCCATACATACCCTTCATTTTCAATAGATTTTAGTTTCATTCCACCACAAACACCTTTTCCATCATGTATAAAACAGCCATCTATTGTAGCGGGATGAAACAAATTATTGATTGAATAGAAATTAACTTCAGATAATGATCCCGAATAGACATGGATACCATAATCAAATCTATCTCCTACCTCAGAAAATAACTTCAATTGATTTCTAAATTGAAAATGGTATTGTAATCTTTGGTAAATTTCTTTTCTAAGAATTTGTCCATTAGGATCGTCATAAATACCCTCTGGGTGCAGCAATCCCATATATCCTTGCCTCCCTAAAAGATCAAAACCGTTTTCCAAAACACACTTGTATAAATTGGTTTGTTGCCCAACCAACAAAGGGTAGTTTTGCCCTGAATTTAAAAATGCAGAAGTACATTCCGTGCCAATCATTTCATCATAATAAATATCCTTGAGCCTTATATCTGAAAAAAACTGGCTTTGCAATAATCTAACTTGAGGAGCGGTAATACTCTTTATCTCAACCTCTGGAAATTTCTCAGCTATTATCCCTTTCTCCTCAAACGTAACTTTTAGCCATGGTGGGTTACCTGCTATCAAATCAAAACCTCCACGTTCCCAAAATACTTCAATAAACTCCAACTGCGGGTGAAAGAAAAAGTATTTTTTTGCTAATGTGCTTACTAGGCTAAGGTGTTGATTATCGTCAAATAAATCTTTTCGGTTGGTGTATTCTACCACGGCATCTATAAAGTCAGTTGCGGCATTTGTGTCTTCAGCATCTTTTGTTGGAGTTGCTGGCTCCATTGCCATACTTAACTGTGTATTATTTTCAAACAAGTTCTGTTGCCCACGCTTTTGCATAATTCCATCTACAGCGCTGTTGGTATCCAACTGTAGTATGCTGGCAATATCATTCCAGTATTGATTTCTATCTGGTAGTTGCTGGGCATCTCGCACATCCCAAAACCACAAACTGCACCAGTAATCCATAACCATCTTCAGCTTAAAGTATGGTGCACTGTGGCGATTGCGTTGGTCGTTTAGGCGTTCCTTTTCATCATAACTGCGCATTTGCATTTGCGCTTGTTCGCTATTACGGGTAGCACCAAAAATATTTTGCCTTGAGTTGGTCTGTATGGCTATAGTCAACTGAAATTGATAATACTCGGTAAGTAACTCATCAATTTTGTTGCTGATGGCTTTTACACGCTCCAGTTCAGCCTTGTTTAGTGGTTTAACCCACTCTTTTTTCCAGTTGCTTGCATGTTTAGCGTGAACACTATATTCATCTTTCAGCATCTTGATGCCTGCTGAAGGCACCATGTTTTTATCTGGCAAAAGGAAGTGGTAAATTTCATCAGCCTTTCTACCGTGTTTTATTTTAGTATATTCCTTCTGTGGTTTAAATTCCAAGAGGCGAGGAGCAGTTTCCCACCATTCTTTTTTAGGTTGTCTGCTCAATGGTTTTCCGTATTTATCTAGCTCCTCAGCTAAATCCTTCTCTTTGTAAACCTTCAGCCAAGCCCCAACCACAGCATTACCCACACAAATACGGTTGCTAAAAAATGGGGTTTCCATGTCTTTATGAATCACGTTGAGCCATAAAGAAAGTTTGCCCAATTCAATGGCAGTTGGGTTTAAATCCACCCCATAGGTATTGTTGGTAGCAATGTAGGCTTTTACTTTTTGCAGTTCTTCTTTGTACTTATCGGGCTCTACCTTCCATTCTACACGTCCAGCATCTCGCAGCTCCTTTTGGCGATAACTCAAATAAGCCTCTGCCAATTGGTTAATCATTTCGTTATGGAACGCAGCAGCACCCATTGCGGGCTCCAAAAGCTTCAAATCAAGCAATTCAATGGCTTTCATTTCGCCTCGCTCTAATCGCTCTAAAATAGGCTTTAGCGTATACTTTACCGTGCTATGTGTTAACACCTCTGGGGTGTAATAGGATGCTGATTTTTGACGATCTCTACCACTTAGGCGGTAAACGAAGGTTCCTTTTTTTAGAATAACATCTTCTCCCGTGCTTGAATCTTTAAGAATCTCACCTTCTTCAAAATCATCCCTACGATTACGGGGCACTAAATAAGTTCCCTCTGAAATTGCTTTGTTTATTTTTGACTTTATTTTTTCAGGTGAATCATCAGCTTTTATGTCAGGCTTCTTATGCACCTCAATGTAATCTTGCTCCGCATAAAAACCGCGGTAAGCTAACAAGCTCTCGTAAACACTACCCAATTGGTTAATGCCCAAATTGGCATATGATATTCTACCTCGTGCTCGGTTGCGCTGCTGTTTAGAAAGTGATAAACGACAAATTATATCTTGCCAAACCTTGTTGCGGAATTTAACCTTGTGCAGGTGATTTAATTTCCCATCATCAAAAATGGGTGAATCGATGTGGCGTACTTTAAAGCTCTTATTATGTCCATTTTCCTTTTCACGATAGCCAGAGCTCAGCACATAAAACAATTTGCTCAGCGATTCATGAAAGAAATAACCGTTTAAACTGGTCTCGGAGTGCAAAGGTACTTGTTCCAAATCCCTGAGCATTTCCATTGAGTAACCTCTATTGTATATTGGGTCATTGCTTGGAAGTACATCTAAATCCTCTCTGCTTTCTGCATAAAACACAAAAAGCAATCGGTAAATAATTCGCAAGCAATCATCCTTTACTTGTTGTTCAAAATCATCATCGGTTTCATCCAGGTTTTCTTGAATGGCTTTAACATGGTAATGGTACCAAATGGCTTCGTTAGCTAAAGCTTCAACTGCATGGATAATACCTTCTTTTAAGTCTTTAGTAACCTCATACGCACTTTTGTGGCTGTCTTCATCCAGCTGATCCAAAAGCACCATATTGCTATCAGGAGCAAGGGCTTCTTTACTAGCTAAGAAATAGAACAAGGCGTAATAATTTGCCCTTGGATTAGCCGTAGCTTCATCAAAAAGCTCTTCAATATTTAATTGAAGGTAACTACCCCTGAACCATTTTTCTTGTTCAAGTAAAAACAAACCGTTACCTGCCAATAGCAGAATGTATTTGGGTCTGTGATGTGGCTCAAGCAGAAAAAGTTCAGAGATTGCCTTGTTGATGATTACGGGAGAAATTTTGATACCTTCAGGTACTTTAAACACCTCTTCCCATTGGCTTCTGTGGTAACGTTGAGCTGCATTGGCTTGGAGTTCATCTTCCACATTGTATCGTTGCTCAAACAAGCCATCGGGATCTTTGTCATCCTCCTTGATTAAGGCTTGCATTTCCATAATCATTAAATGGGGCTGATCTCCTCTGTACAAAATTTGTCGTACAGGAATTGCCTCATTTTCGGAAAGATGGAAAAGATTATTGTATTGGTTGGTATTGCCATCATATCCTAATGCATTAAGCAAAAATGTATGGAACTGGTGGGTCTCTTTGATCTTATCTTTTGTTCTTAATTTGCCCTCAATGTACAGCTGCTTAAACCTAAAGTAGCGGTCTTTTACTGGGGTAATTTTCTTATTGAACTCTTTGATGTCTTCAGCGCCATAACCACATTTAGCCAATACCTTAGCACCAAAATCTTCATCAAAGTAGTTCGATGAAAAGTAATCTCCTATGTTTTGAATAAACTTAATCATGGCTATTATTTGTTGTAGAAAACGGCTAAAACTTTTAAATATGGATCACCTTGCAAAGAGGTTAAGTCGTTGATGTATTGGCTCGATTCATCAAGGATGGTTTGGATCTCACGAGATTTGGAATCTTTCATTCTTGTCCAAAAACCAGAGGTAGTTCTTTCGTTAAAATCCAACTCCAATTGTTCAAGAGCCTCGGTACTCCATTTTTCTAATTTTGCCTGGTAAGCTTGCATCTTTTCTTCCATTTTGTTTTGGAGGTGTTGTTGATCCTCAATCATGTGTTGAGAAGCCCAATCCACCGCATCGCTCAGAATAGTTTGTAAATGCGCTAAATCGTCATCTAAGATTTCTTCGGTATAGAGCTCCTGTCTTAACTTAAACTCTTCAATAAAGTCGCCCAGATGGTACGTTTTTTTGTAAATAGATCCATCCCATTTTAAGCCCACCACTAAAAAGTCAGCAACCACAGGTTGCCCAAGGTTATTAGATACCTGACCATTAAATACAAACCAAGCGGTTTGAGATGGAACGTTTTTTGTTTTTGCTACCAATGCAGAATCTTTATTAACGCTTGCTTCAAGCTTGGTCATGAAAAATCGCACAACAGGATGTAGGTCATACAACACTTGAAACTCTGCCCATTCTCCCTTTTTCTTTCTGGCATTCTCAATGGCTTGTTGAACCAAAGCTTTGTCCATAGTAAGCTTGTAAAGGCTGTTTACATTAGGTTTTGATTCGGTGGGAAGGTCATACAACACTTGATTGAGTTCCTCGGTATTTTTTATTTCAACGTAACCATCAGTAACGGTCACATCTCCCAGGTTAATTTGGTTACTTGACTTCAGCTGATCGAATAAATCACTGTAAAATTGAGCATCCTTGTTGTAAACGGTTAACTGTTTTTCGTATGGATTATCAGTTATCACAGCCGCTGTTTTGTCGTCTTCTGCGGAAAACAAGGTAGAGAAATCAAAGCCATTCGCATCGGCTGCTACATGCTCCAAGAAGTCTTCGTCTTGCTTTAAAAATGCATTTTCAATCAGCTTTTCTTCTTTGTTAGAATCATAAAGCTTCATCACAGATCCAGCATCTCCGAGTGTTTTATATACGGTCTCTTCCTTCTGGGTTAAGCGTTCAATGATATGCAAGTCCGTCTTCAGACCAGCTACATCTGATTGTGCAACCAAGTAATAGATATAGGGTGTTTTTTTCTGACCGTAACGATCAATTCTACCGTTACGCTGCTCCAAAGTGATGAGTGACCAAGGGATATCATAGTTAAACATCCTATTACAGAAGAAGTGCAGGTTTACACCTTGAGATCCTGCATCTGAGCATATCAGAAGCTTTACGGTGCTGTCTTCTTTACCAAAATCGTCAATAATTTGTTGTTGCTCAGTATCGGTTAATCCTCCGTGGAAGAATTGGATGGTATTGTCATTCAGATCAAAATCTTTCTTCAGGTTATCCCTCAGGTATTGAAGCGTATCAATCCTTTCTGCAAAGATTACATACCTATCATCATGCTTTTTGCCAGACCAACCAAGCGATAATAAAGTGTCTCTTAACTTGCGATACTTGGTGTCACTTTTGGTTGAAACAACTTGTTCAGCCAGATTTTTGAGTGTAGTTAGTACTTCCAGATTCTCTTCGTACAAACCTGATTCTTCATTTTTCTGGTTTACTTTTTCAATTCTGCGTTCTAGACTTGTTATTGCTGCTAAAGGAGAAGACATAAACGCTTTGAAAATGCCTATTGAAAACAAGAAGTCATCTTTAGATTTTCCATTTTTAGCATCCTCAATCGCTTTAAACTTTAACTCCTGTTGATATCGTAGAAAATCGGTTTCTGCTTGGCTTAAATCAGCTGATAGCCTTACAATTTCACGTTCCTGGAAATTGGCTCTGATGTTTGCTTCTGCAATATCATTCTTGAACCTCCTAACGTAATATGGCTCTACATGGCTTTTGTCGTAATCGCCACTTTTAGGAATTGCAGTTGGCTCAATCATGGATATTAGATTGGCAAAGCTTTCCTTTTTACCGTTGTGCGGAGTAGCTGATGTCAGAATTAGCGATTCACATTTTTTTGATAGGAATTGTGCCAAATCGCCTCGTTGGCTTTTATCGTTGGCAATAGTGTGGCATTCATCAATTACTATGATATCCCAACGAGATTTTTCCAGATAGTGCCTGAACTTTGCATTGTTCTTTAACGTATCAATGGAAATGATGGTTTTATCATAGAACTCAAACGGATTTTTGTTGGCGGGTAATTGGGTTTTAATCTTTGCAATTCCCTCCGAATCCAATCTTACCAAAGGAATGGCAAAGCGATTCCATAATTCCTGTTGAAACTGTGATAAAATAGATTTGGGAGCAAGAAGCATTATTCGTTTGCCCTTGCCTCTTTTTATCATTTCAGATAAAAATATCCCAACTTCCACCGACTTACCCATACCAACTCCATCAGCTATCAAAAGTCTTGGACGAGGCAATTGAAATGCTTTAAGGGTAGGTGTAAGTTGATAATCTGCAACATCAATTGCTGTTTTGTGGGCAACAGTTATTTTTTCAGAAAAGATAGCAGCATTGCGGATCTGGGTCTCTAGAAACAACTTTGTTTTTCTGTAACCGCTATTGGTATCAGCTACCAACTTTGTAATATTTGGATCAAGCGGTTTAATATCAACATCAAGTTTTGAATCAAATGAAAAGCGTTTGCCTTTTACCAACTCACTAATACCCTCAGCTTGGATGATAAAACTACCATCGTGATTCGGTTTGGTATCGGTAATAATAAAATCCTCACCTCGAGTAGATATACGTTGTCCTATGGTTAAATTCATTTCTTATTCTTTTTTGAAACAAGCAAATCGGTAATGTCACATCCAATAGCATCCGCTATTTCGCTCAATTTGGAAAGGGCTGGATGAACAATATTAATGTACCAAAGAAGCATCGATGACTCTACCAAAACTCTAACATCTTCAGGTAACTGTATCTCTTTCATGCACTTAAATCTAAAAACCTCGATAACCCTATTCACTTGCTGAAACTTTGTTGCTCGAAATATACAGAATAATTGTAAAATCAGTTAACCTGGTTATTCGATACTTTATGTAAAAAGATTGGCAAGAGATGTTTGGATGATTATAAAAGTGTGAAATGACTTGAAATCTTTTGAATTGATATGCACTAATACAAAAAAGCAACAAAGGCAACAGACTGATTATCCTAATCACAGTTATCCTACAAATACATACAAATTAAACTATAATTTTGCTGAAATAAATCATATTATTTTCAAAATAGCTTGATTATCTAGGAAAATATGTGAAAAACAGTATCTCAACGGTCTATTATTATAAATATCGATTTTAAAAATCTGCATACTGCCTTAAATTGATTAAAGCAAGAAAATTTCTATAAAAAATAAAACCTGAGCATTTCCCATCTTTACTTACTTCAATTTAATCATAACTGTGTATAAAAGTATCTTAATTTTCAGCATCAACCAGAGTATTAGAATTTTGATTAAATTCATTATCTTGCATAGAAATCATTTTCCAAACTTGAAGATTATCAAAAATACACTTTTCAAGTTTAGCGTAATTAATATTGAACCCTAACATTCTAGTGTCAGCTCCCCCAAAACTAGTACAGTTTAAAAGTTTACAAAGTCCGCTAACTTTAAATCGTAACCAGAATGAAAAGAGGAAGTTTAGTCCAACTCAGATTGCTGCTATACTCAAGCAATGAGAAGAAGGTAAGTCCGTCGAGGAGTTGTCGCAGGAGTATGGGATAACAAGAGCCACTTTCTACCAGTGGCGTAGGAAGTTTGGTGGTTTAGAGGCTATTGGGTTATAGCGTAAATAATAATGGCCAGTGCGTACTTGTCCATCTTCCTTGCGTGAGTTTAAAGGGTCAGAGCGAAAAAAGTAATGGCTTGTGCGTACTTGTCCATCTTACTTGCGTGAGTTTAAAGGGTCAGAGCGTAAATAATTATCGCCTGTGCGTGCTTGTCTATCTTACTTGCGTGAGTTTAAAGCGTCAGAGCGTAAAAAGTAATGGCCAGTGCGTGCTTGTCCATCGTCTTTGCGTGAGTTTATAGCGTCAGAGCGTAAATAATTATGGCCTGTGCGTGCTTGTCCATCGTCTTTGCGTGAGTTTAAAGGGTCAGAGCGTAAATAATTATGGCTTGTGCGTGCTTGTCCATCTTACTTGCGTGAGTTTAAAGCATCAGAGCGTAAACAAGTATGGCTTGTGCGTGCTTGTCCATCTTCCTTGCGTGAGTTTAAAGCATCAAAGCGTAAATAATTATGGCCAGTGCGTACTAGTCATTCTTTCTTGCGTGAGTTTAAAGCGTCAAAGCGTAAATAGTAATGGCCTGTGCGTGCTTGTCCATCTTACTTGCGTGAGTTTAAAGGGTCAGAGCGTAAATAATTATGGCCTGTGCGTGCTTGTCTATCTTACTTGCGTGAGTTTGAAGCGTCAAAGCGTAACTATCTACACGAAATGCATCTCTGTGAACCGCTAAAGCAGGATTGATTCATGATGATGCTTCTTGGCTAACCGCCAAAATGGTTAGCATGTATCCGAAAATCGTACATCAAGCGCTGATAAAAGCATATTCATGTCATGCGATATCCCCTTTCCATTCACCAATGGCCAAGGTAATGGCTTATATATAGATGCATATACGAGGATCTGGGGACGGGGTTACAGGGCCTGGAACAGGATTGGTGCAACCGGGTATCAGAAACACTTTTTCCGCATTTTCATTATTTTTTTTCACTAGATATTTGGAGAATAAGAGCTACTTATTATCTTCGAATTATGAACGCCGGACAATTAGAACGAAAACCCAGCAGCCCCGATTGCAGTAAGGCAGGGCGCGCTGACGTTTGTTTGGCGCATTGTATCCGAAAAACCATCAAACCGATTACCACCTTCCTCAGCTAAGGAGGGAGGACGTAAATCGGCGCCCTCTCTCCTACTCCGGCATTCAAGGTTAAGCCCGCCGGTCGGGAGTATTTAATGAAGTATGCTTGTCATACTTTCTCCGATGTGATGCATCGGTTTGGGGGACGTCCTCTTCCGCATTTTTCTTGTTACCACCTGTTTCGCCTCTTGCTATTCATGCATAAAATAGTTCGGCGTTAATCGTATGGTCTAACAAGCTCCAATGGTAAGACTCAGCGGAGAAAGGGGTCTTGCTGTTAGGGTCAGGGAGTTCCGGAACGCGTCGGTTCGGAGCTGACTCACCAACACTTTGTTGGCGTATCACTGCAAAGTTTCAAGCTAAATCCCCCCGGTTCGATACGGAATCAACCTTTTTCTTTTTAAACAACCACAAAAATGTCTAATCTCATTTTCAGCCGTCAAATCGACAACTTCAGCGCGCTCGTAGTCATCACCCAATCACTTGGCAACCGCTGGGCCCCCAAGCAAACGTATTTGTCGAGTGCTAAACTTCAGGAACGCCTGGTGGCTTTTCGGGAGCTTCATAAAAAAATCAATCAAAACGACTCGGTTTATCGAAACATCCGCCAAAACCGAACTAAGTTGATACAAGAAGGCCTAGAGAAAGCGAAACGAATACGCTGGACGCTGGAAAACATCCTTCCCAAAGAGGATGACCGAATTCATAGATTAAAAATACTCTTTCGCGAAATAAACGGCAACCCAAAAGGACCTTCAAAACCGGAAGAAAAAGCAAATCGGAACATCTATCAAAGGTCTTTCAGTGATCGCCTCGACCAGTTTATCCGCTTAAAAGGCATTTTGGCTGAAACGTCGGAATATGTTGCCGAATCTGAAGATTTATCAAAAGAGAATTGGGCGCTTTTTCTTGATGATTTATACGCATTAAGGGAAGATTGTCACACTTCCGATATTGAAGAAGCGCAAGACCGTGAATTGCGAATGAAAGCACAACAAGAGATCGTACAACTGCAAAGAGCAATTAAACGTTACATCAAAATTGCACAACTGAACCAGAAAGCGAGCTAAATTGATTTTAAACCATCTTTTTACCTCCCCCATGAGCCGGCCCACGCCGGCTTTTTTATTGGAAAAATTTGGCGTTTCATTATCATAGCCAACGATTTAAACCGTCGGAAACGCATAACCAAACTACGATTCAAATCATCCATGCGGCATGTCCACCGCAATTAGGCGGAAATGGTGGTTTTAATGGAAATGGGATTGAATGGTGAATGATGCCTGTGCGGTGGTAATATGCTGTTGCTTGGTAGAACCATCGTAGTAGAGCCAGCGCATGCGCTGTTTCTACTACGATGAAACGTTAACACCGCTGGTTGCCGTTGAACGGCCTTCTAGGTTTCTGAAAGGATGATGGCTTGTTTCAAACTTAAACTGCTGGATTCTACCAAAAAAAATGAATGGCCAGATTGACTAACTAGAATAACCGATTCAAGCAAGGGACGAGAACAATCTGGCAGAATAGGTTTACAAAATTCAAAAACATGCCTTATTTTCGTGTCAACATGTCCACCCCCCTTCCCGTAAGATCAGGGCGCTCAGGGTGGACTTTTTATTTTTTATCCTTATGTCCAAAGTGCCTTACACCAAGCCGGCACTCAGCTATGCCGACCAACTAATAATAACAGAACTTATTTCTTATTGAGCATGCTTACTTATTGGCTCAACATCATCAACCCTCAGCATAATCTAAAAAACAAACTTTATCGTTTATTAAAAGCTTATCCAATGGTAGATGTAAGGGCGATGGGATTTCCTGAAAATTGGGAAACAGAAACCATCTGGAACTGGCAAAAAATAATGGATGATGAAAAATGGTTTAATCGAATTCTAAAATCGTTAGGAATAAGGATGTTCCCTTTCTTGAAAAAGGCTTTAAAGAAACTGTCTTAGAAAATCTCTTTCCCTTTCTGTATTGTTGAAATAGTGAAATGGCTTGACCCGGAACGGGTCCCATGTTTATAGAACAACATGCTCATTCCCTTATTCGACCCCTCCAGGGTCGAACAACCCTATGGCAAAACTTGGGCTATAAACATGCGATCCCTTCGGGATCAAAACAGGGTAAACAAGGACTTCAATCCCGTTTATATCTCCATAAAAAGTCAATAGAAAAACTCTATTTAGGACTTATTAGCCTCCAATTGTTTTAGCGAATTTGTTTTATCATTGAGGAATAAAAGGTTGTAAGAATGCTCGATAACTTTCTAAAAAACCTCATTCTTATTTCCGGGAAATGGGGGTTGAATGGTGATTTCCACCCG
>JAIXUI010000001.1 GCA_027484125.1 Bacteroidota bacterium
CTGCCTTCCTCCTACTATCCCACTTTTGACATGCCTGAAAGAAGCACATTTCGGACAAGTTTTCTGTTGTTCCATAATAACTATAGTTGATTAGCATAAATATAGGTAATTAGCATAAATATGCAGATAAAGGGGATGTGATAAGTGAAATACAAAAAAACTAATGCCTCAATTCCCTCAAACAATGCCGTACAGATGACCTTGCATAGATATACTTCGAGCATGAATTCACTTTTTGCGACCTATATGATTAGTGTTGAGTTAAAGAAAACCTTCAACATGTTTTAAGGACTAAGGGACTAAGGTGTCTATAATTTTTTCCAGCTAAAATTAGTTGTAGCTGGAAACATTGGTTGTACTTCTTAGAAGCAGACCTTATAATTGCAAAAAAGAGATATGGACTTCAAAGATCAAATTAAGCAATTAGGAGAGCGAGTTAACAAGCTCAAAGACAACATCCTCACAGAAGAAGCGACAAAAAACGCCTTCATTATGCCCTTCTTACAAACATTGGGCTATGATGTTTTTGACCCATTGGAAGTAGTGCCAGAATTTGTCGCAGACCTTGGAATTAAGAAGGGTGAAAAGATAGATTACGCTATTTTCAAAGATGGTAATCCGACAATCCTTATCGAATGTAAACACTGGGCTCAAAACTTGAATGTTCATGACGGCCAGCTAATGAGGTACTTTCACGTATCAAAGGCTCGATTTGGAATTTTAACTAACGGAATTATTTATCGCTTCTACTCTGATTTGGTTGAAGCTAACAAAATGGATGAAAAACCTTTTTTTGAAATCAACATTAGTGACACTAAAGAAAATCAAATTGAAGAATTAAAAAAATTCCACAAAAGCTACTTTAATATCGAAAGTATTGTTACTACTGCAAGTGAGTTAAAGTATATGAACGAGTTAAAAACATTAATTATTAATGAATTCAACACGCCCTCAGAAAATTTTGTAAAACTTTTCACCAAACAAGTTTATCCAGGAGTAATTACTGCAAAAGTATTAGATCAATTCACTGGGCTAACAAAAAGAACCCTTCAACAATTTATTTCAGAATCCATAACTGAAAGATTAAAAAGTGCATTAGACAGAGAAACAACAGTAATTGAGGAAAAAGCAGCGGAGGAAAACGATGTTCAAATCAGTGAAAAGCCTAAAATAGAAACTACCCAGGATGAATTAGAGGCTTTTTATGTCATAAAAGCAATTTTGAGAAGTAAAATTGAAGGTAGTAGAATTACCTATCGCGATGCGCAGTCTTATTTTGCGATACTCCTTGATGATAATAATAGAAAAACAATTTGCCGAATTTACTTAAATACTAAAAAGAAGCAAATTGGCATTTTCGATTCTAATAAAGTGGAGATTAAAAATGAGATTAATAGCATAGACCAAATTTATGACTTTTCGGATTCAATCATTGCTGTAGTTGAATCATATTTGAACTAGAAACAGAAAAAATCATGAAACTGAATTTTTTCAATTTCATTTTAATCATTATACTCCTCGCAAGTGGATGCAGTAAAAACTCTGAAACCTTATTTGATAAAATTCAAAAGGAAACTGGAGTTTCAGCAGAAATTACCAAAGGGAACAACTCCGATCCAAATCAGGATTTACTTTCGTTCGAAGTAAATACCGATTCGGATGGATACAAAAAGGCCTCCATTGCCAAAAACACAATAGACAAATATCTTGAAGTACTTCCGGAGGAATCAAAAACAACTTTTAGTGACAACATTTCTATTCAATACGTTTGGAAAAAACCGGAACTTGAAGTAATGATGAAAGAAAGAACTTATGTAAATGATAAGATTAAGGTATCAGTATGGTACACTAAAAAGTAATCATCATGATCATCCAAAGCCTGACCCTCCAAAACTTCCGGAATATTGGCAAAGAACAAACTTTCCAATTCAACCATCATTTCACTGTTGTTATTGGAGTTAATGGCAAAGGAAAATCAACCTTGCTCCATGGATTGAGAATAGCCTGCGGCTGCTTCATGCTCGGTTTGCCCAAAAACGAAGTGAAAACACGAACGATTCAGGAAGAAGACATTCACTTGGAGGATACTCCCTTCACGCAATCATAGAAATAGCAAGACTATGAGTTATTCTATCCCTATTTTACCTCTTTCACAGGAGCTAGAAACCAAATCTGTACTTAAAAAAGCGACTTTGGCACACAAGGCACTTGCAGAACTGAATGGGGTATCAGAGAGCATCCCCAACGAGGTTATCATCCTAAATACCTTGTCGCTACAAGAAGCAAAAGACAGCTCGGCTATTGAAAACATCATCACCACCCACGATGAATTATACAGCAGCGATAGTCTTGCCCTTCAATTTGCCAGTACTGCTGCTAAAGAAGTACACAATTATGCCAACGCCCTCCGAAATGGTTACCAAGAAGTAATTGAAAGAGGCATGCTTACCAGCAATATGATTATTTCAATACAAGAATTGCTGGAAGAAAACAAAGCAGGGTTTCGCAAGTTGCCTGGCACTGCTCTTAAAAATGAACAAACAGGTGAAACCGTTTATACTCCACCTCAAAGTCATGATGAGATAGTTGCTTTTATGAGCAATCTAGAAGCTTTTATCAATGATGATAGCCTTTCTGAACAAGATCCACTGGTAAAAATGGCGGTTATCCACCATCAGTTTGAGAGCATCCACCCTTTTTATGATGGCAATGGTAGAACAGGTCGTATTATTAACATTTTATATCTAGTAAAAGCGGGACTCCTTCGTTTACCTATTTTATACCTCAGCCGGTATATTAACCAGCATAAGTCCGAGTATTATCGCTTGCTACAAAGTACTCGAGAAACCGAAAAATGGGAACCGTGGATACTGTTTATGCTGGAGGCAATTTATCAAACGTCCATGCAGACCACTTCCATGATTCGACATATAAAAGGCTTGATGCTAAATCATAAACAAGAAATAAGAAGTAAGCTGCCCAAGATTTATTCACAAGACCTTATCAACAACTTATTTAAGCATCCTTACACAAAAATTGACTTTGTAGTTAACGACCTCCACATAACTCGTCAAACTGCATCTAAACACCTTAATCAGTTGGTTGATTTAGGCATTTTGACTCTTCATAAATTGGGGAAAGAAAACTACTACATTAACAATGCCCTTTACGAATTCCTATTTCATGCCCCCGAACGCTTTAAGTTTGACGAAAGCAAAAACTTTAACCCATCACCTCCATCATGTTAACAAACCGAAAAAAAGTTAACATGTCGCTTCTCTTGAGTAAAAGAAATCGAATAATCTTAACCTTTAATCAAGTAAGGATTTATTTAAACCGCAATAAGAAATTGGAAGTAAAAAACTGATAAACAAAATTTATTTCACCGCTTTCCGAGACATTCCAAAACTCTTAACTGCCTTAATCTAAGCCTTTCCCGGCACCGCAGCATACTGCTTCGACCCAACAAACCCATCCCAACTTCTTCCTCGAAACCCCACCAACCCCCAAGACCCTGTATAAACCAAAACAAGCAATCCCCATTCCCCATTCTTCATTATCCATTCCCCATTCTCCATTCCCCATTCTCCATTCCCCATTCTCCATTCTCCATTCTCCATTCTTCATTCTCCATTCTTCATTCTTCATTAACCATTAACCATTATCCATTAACCATTAACCATTATCCATTCCCCATTCCCCATTCTCCATTCTTCATTCTTCATTAACCATTAACCATTATCCATTATCCATTCGCCTTACCTTTGCGCCATGTACGAAAGGTTGATAGAAGCTGTACGCCCGCTCCAAAAGCCGGTGTTGCTCATGCTTAATGGCACCGATGACCAAGCTTTACTCACTGCCAAAAAGCTGATTTTAGAGAATCTGGCCGAGGTAGCCGTAGTGGGGCAGGTCGCCGAAGTCTCCATCGCCTGTTACAAACTCAAAGTCAACGACGCCGCCCTCTATGGCATCCTGCATCCCGACACTTACCCGTGGCGAGAAGCCCTAATCGCGCGTTTGAAAGAACAGTTTCCGGAAGAAAGTGGCAAAGCCCTCAGTAAAAGACTTCGGGAACCCCGCACCTTCGGCCAACTTTTGCTGGAACGCGGGGAAGTAGATTTTCTGGTTGAAGGCGATCAAATCCTCCCCCGCGACTGATGTATCAACTGCGCACCGACACCATCGCTGCCCTGGCCACCGCTCCCGGCACCGGCGCTATTGCCGTACTTCGCCTTTCCGGCCCCGACACCTTTTCCATCGTTAATCGGCTGTTTAAAGGTAAAAACCTCCTCGAGCAAGCCGCCAACACCATCCACTTTGGCCGACTTGTTCACCAAGGCGTCACCCTCGACGAAGTGCTGGTGAGCCTCTTCCGCGCCCCGCACTCCTACACCAAAGAAGACGTCATCGAGATTTCCTGCCATGGCTCCCCGCTCATTGCCGGAAAAATCCTAAAAGCCCTCCTCGACGAAGGCGCCCGACTGGCGGAGCCGGGCGAATACACCTTCCGCGCATTTGCACGCGGCAGATTTGCCCTCAACGAAGCAGAAGCTGTCGCCGACCTCATCGCCGCCGACTCCGACATGGCCCACAAACACGCCCTCGGTCAGTTGCGCGGCGGCTTCACTCGCATGCTCAGCCAACTACGGGAAGAGCTCGTCCACTTCGCCTCCCTCCTCGAACTCGAGCTCGACTTCTCCGAAGAAGACGTAGAGTTTGCCGACCGTCGGCAGTTGCTGGCCCTTATCCAGCGCATCCGCAGCACCATCCGCGGCCTCAGCGACTCCTTCCAACTCGGGCAAGTAGTGAGAGAAGGCGTGGCTACCGTGATTGCCGGGAAACCCAATGCCGGCAAGTCCACCCTACTCAATGCCCTGCTGAAAGAAGAAAAAGCCATCGTCTCTGACATTCCCGGCACCACCCGCGACGTCATCGAAGACGTGCTACAACTGGGAGGCTACAAATTCCGCTTGCAAGACACCGCCGGCCTGCGCGAAGCCGCCGACGCCATCGAAGCCATTGGCGTAAAACGCAGCCAGGAGAAAATCCGTGAAGCCGCCCTCCTCCTCTACGTTTGCGACCTCAGTGCCACCACCCTACCGGAAATCGAAGCTGAAGTCAACAGCCTCGGACATCCGGAATTACCGCGTTTGATTGTGGGGAATAAAGCAGATTTATTGAATGACGACCAACTGAAACCCTATCGGGAAGCAGGCGTTTATTGCGTCTCCGGTCTGCAAGGAGCCGGATTGCAAACCCTGGAACAAGCCTTGGTAGAAGCCGTAGAAAACCTGGGACAGAACGGAGAAGTCACCCTCACCAACCTGCGCCACGTACAAGCCCTAAACGCCACAGAAGAAGCCCTCAGCAGAGCCGAAGCCAGCCTCAGCAGCGGCACCACCGCCGACTGGATTGCTCAAGACATCCGCCAAGCCCTCCACCAACTCGGCCTCATCACCGGCCAAATCACCACCGACGATTTACTCGAGAACATCTTCAGCAAGTTTTGTATCGGAAAGTAGTTGAGGGGAGAGTCTAAATAAACTTGTCTATAAATTGAAATTGTAAATTTTTAACTTTAACCATGGAAATCGAAAAACTTATCCTTCAAAACTTCAGAAATATTGGAGCTGAAAGGACATTTCTTTTCAATAATCGATTCACTGTCATTATTGGGGTTAATGGAAAAGGGAAATCAACCATTCTACATGGTTTGAGAGTAGCATGTGGAAGTTTTTTCCTTGGATTTCCAAGACATGAAGTTAGAGCACGGCATATTTCACAAGATGAAATCAGATTAGAAGATACTAAGCAATTTATTGAAGTAACCCAATTAGTAAAAAAATTTCCGGTAAAGGTAGAAGCAGTCGGACATTTCCCCGGCATTGTAGGACCATTGACTTGGCGACGTTTATGGATGCATGACCAATCCGCAACGTCAACTAAATATGCAGATGTAGGCGCAATCAAGGAATACGCTACGGAGATTTACCAATCTGTAAATGAAAATGGAAAATTTGATTTTCCTATTCCAGTAATTGCGTTTTTTGGAATTTCTAGAGCTGTGGGCAGCGGTAGAGTTACCACCAAAAGCAGAAAAAATGTATTAGGCAGATTACAATTTCAGGAAGCCTATCAAGATTGGGATGAGATGAAATATTCCAAATTTCATTATGCGGAATGGTTGGCAAATTACCAAATATTGTTAAGTCAGAAAAAAGAATTCTCTCAGACCAATGAAGCTTTTTTTATTGCAGTTCAAACTGCTTCGAGCTATTTAACAGAAATCCGTTTCTCGAAAGATGAGTTATGGGTAAAGGCCAAGTTAGACGATGTTGAAACTGATTTAATGCCCTTGAGTATGCATAGTGACGGCATTAGATATTTCACTGAAATGGTTGCGGAATTAGCTTACAGATGTATTGTTGTAAATGGTAAAGATGGAATTAATGCAGTAAAAAATGCAACCGGCATTGTCATGATTGATGAATTAGACTTGCACCTTCATCCTAAATGGCAAAGGCATGTAGCCAATGATTTAAAAAGAGCTTTCCCAAATATCCAGTTTATTGTTACCACACATTCACCTTTCATAGTTCAAAGTTTAAAAAGTGATGAAATCTGGAATCTCGACAAGTTAATGGATGTAGCACCAAACGAGTTAAAGATTGATACTGTAGCAACTGAGATTATGGGTATTTCAAGTCCTTACTCTGAAACTAACGAGGAGCTTTATATTAAGAGCAAAAAGTTCATGGAAGACTTAGAATCAAATAAATCTACAGAAGAACTTCAAATTGAATTAGCTGAGATTTCAGACCCGGCAGTAAGAGCATTTCTTGAATTACAAAAAATATCAAAGGGAAAATGAGGCCATTAAATAAAGGAAATACACCTACCGATTCTGCAGGGAACCCTATTTCGCCTACAGATTACAAAAGTTGGAGAAAGGCACTTATAGACAGAATTGGCGCCTATTGTGCCTATTGTAATATGCCAATAAAACATGCTTTACAAGTAGAACATGTAGTACCAAAAAATCCTCCCACTGGTTACACAGCAGGAGAACCATTAGCTTGGTCAAATATGCTGCTCGCCTGTGGTCCATGTAATAATGCAAAAGGTAATGCTCCTGTCGACGCTATCACTTATTACCTTCCGGAGGAACACAATACACATCTTCCATTTATAATTGTCCCTCATGCAGCAGATCCTAAGCATGCTATCGTTATGGAAAGGTCAGGGTTAAATGCAAATCAATTCCAAAAGGCACAACGAACCATCGCATTGACTGAATTAAATACAACAGATGAACGCGCCAATATTGTAGACCTTCGAAGTCGTGAACGGAAATCGGCTGCAATAACTATTAATTCAACACGAAACATTTACAACCTTGCTTCAGCACATAATCCTAACCTCGCTGCTGAACATGTGGTTCAAGTAGCGTCTCGAACAGGCTTTTTTAGCTTGTGGTACGAGGAATTTATGAATGACCCTTTGGTTATGGAAAAGCTAACAAATAATGCAATTATTCCAGGCACAGCAACAAATTGTTTTGACCCTACCGATGGTTACATGCCCATTCCTCGAAACCCTACTAATGCTGCTGACCCCATATAGTTGAAGAAAGAGAGTATCGTACCCTACCTATAATTAAACTTTTATTCTTTGTTGACCGAAATGCCTGAGTATTGGGAGGCAAAAAGGCTACGCACACTTTAAAGAACATTTAGAGAAGGGATATCCTGATGAATCCTTGTTGGCAGCCACGTAATGATGCAGCTATCCATGAATGAAAATTAATTTATATGTTTTCAAGGCAGGCTAACATTCAATATTATATCAATGGAATATTGGCCTTTTACCTCCAATTTGGTCAAGTAATAACTTTACTAAATACTTCCAATAGTCAATTAATAACTTTACCTCTTACCTTCAGATGTCAATCTATAACTTTACTTTATGAGCAAGAAATCACTCCAACTGCAACATCTCAACAGCAAAATGCTGGCATTTGCGGCACTTAAACAGGTAGCCATGCCACCCACCGGATGGATAAAAGCCATCCGCACTGCCTTGGGTATGTCTATGCAACAATTGGGTAAAAAGCTAAATATTTCCAAGCAAGGCGTCATGGACATTGAAAAGCGGGAAAAAGACGGTTCCATTACCATCAAATCCCTGCGGGAAGTCGCCCGTGCTATGGATATGCAGTTGGTGTATGGGTTTGTACCCAATGACGGATCATTGGATGCCCTCATTAAAAAACGGGCCACCGAGTTGGCCACCCAAATAGTGATGCGAACCGCCAACACCATGAAGCTCGAGGATCAGGCCAATTCAAAAAAACGAATTGAAGTCGCCATCAAGGAAAGGGCAAATGCCATTCAAAATGATATGCCTAAAATCTTATGGGATTAAATTTAGCATACATTGATGGCCAAACCCCTTTAGAGGAAGAAGAGAAAGACGGGCTTCTCATTCCTACCATTGCCACCCGTGGCGAGTTAGACGAATTTGAGCAGCAGAATATAGAGCAAGCCGTACAATGGACTTTGGGGCGTTCTTTTAAGCCGGATAGGGTTTTTACTGTGTGCTCCGTTTTGAACTGACCCCCTAATCCGGCAAATTGACCCCGTGTTTGGATTGATTTTAATCTATCCATTCCGTTAAGTTGCCCCCAAGATAGGACTGTATTCGATATGCCCTAATCCGGCAAATTGACCCCCATTTTTTTAGTTTTTATTGTTTGCTTGCTTCAGTTAAATGAACGTAGAATGGGAATTCTTAGAAAAGAAATGAATACCCTGCGAATATCTCTGGGCAAACTACCCAGAATGGTTCGGAGAAAAGTAGGGAGAAAAGTAGGGAGAAAAGTAGGGAGAAAATACTTGGACATATATCTTCTAATGCTTTAATAACCATGGCTGAACTCGCTGATGCCATTGGTATTTCTGTAAAGGCGGTCGAAAAGCAAATTGCTCTGTTGAAAAAAGAAGGTAAAATTGAACGTATTGGTCCTGACAAAGGCGGCCATTGGAAAATAAACGAAGGTAAAACATGATACACCGCTTTTCTTCAAGGATAAACAACTTGGGCGAAACCTTTTTTAAGAACGCCGTGGAAAATGCAGTCAGCTATGTCTGTATTGCCGCATATTCCTTAAAAGCCACTTTGCCACCTTGAGAGCCAACCCATGTAAGCTTGTGTTCCAATCATACTTTACCCAACTCCAAACCTTCATTGAAGTACTTCAATGAAGCGAACCATCAAAGAACTAACCCTGATTCACTTAGTAGAATTGGCCTATCAATTCATTTAAGGAATGTATGAATAATCAAAAGGAAGTCCCTACAGCTTCAGGGAAAACAGTTAAAGTACTGGATCGCCACATTCCGACTGTAGATTATTTCCTTAGAATTTGGATTTCCAACAAAGGCAGACCAACTATTCACCGAGCTACTTACTACCGATGGTTGAATGATGAAAGCGACAAAAGCAAAAGCGACACTATGAAAAACATTGAGGAACTGTTTAAAGCCCTAGCAACGGACATTGTAGCCAATGAGGGCAAAGGCATTTTCTATGCAAAGAACCGTTTAGGAATGACCGATAAGCCTGTAGTAGAATCAGCCCTTAGAGAGCAGCCGCTATTCCCTGACTTAACAAATGTGCTTCAGATTGAAATATTGAGAAAAGGAGATTGAGCAAAACGACACAGTGAATGTTAAATATTCCCAAACCGTTGTTCCAAATACTTTGATGACCTTCTTTTGAAAAAAAACAACAAAATCCATGAAACGAAACAATTTTATTTTGAAAATGACCCTGATTCTTGCTCTTGTCACTGCTTCAAACTACGTAAAAGGGCAAGATATAGTCTTACCTAGTGACAGTACAGGCAAAACCATTTATACTGAAGTCGTTCCAGTAGATTCTACAAGTAAAAATGAGCTTTACTTAAGGGCGAAGGAATGGTTTGCGAGAAGCTATAACTCTTCTAAGTCAGTAATTCAGATTGATGATAAAGAAGCAGGCGTAATCTCAGGGAAGGCGTTTACTAAAGTATTTGTAACGATGATGGGAGTAACTAAACATGCAGGAAATATCCATTATTCAGTTACCGTTTATTTTAAAAATAATCGTTATAAATATGAAATAAAAGATTGGATATGTTCTGCTGATGGCATAAGAAGCCTTGTGGAAACTTCTGAAGTAAGCAACATTAAACCCGATGCTTGGAGTGTAAAATTTTGGGAGAAAGCAAAATCTACTGTAAATGTTGAAGCTCAAACGCTGATTAATTCTTTGAAAGAAGAAATGGCAAAGCGTTCGCCCGCACAAAGCAACGACTGGTAAACCAACCAGCCTTTAAAATTTCCCCAAGAGTACGTCTTTTTGAAGTTTTTGTACCCTATTTGTATCTTAAAAACTTCAAAAATCTACATTAACCTGACTTTCAATCACTTAGTAATATAAGTTACTTTTTGTATTGGAAAGTAGTTGAGGGGAAGGGGCAGACATCCCCTCTCTACCTTTCTTATTCTCCTAATACAAACAGTGATCTCAATTCACTGTTTGATAAATTACCAATCCAGTTTTCACCGGTACTGACCGTAAGTTCTGCAAGATTCTTTTTTGATTGAATCATGGAATTAATACGCTCTTCAAAGGTGCCCTTTGTTATAAATCTATGTACCATCACTTTATTTTTCTGCCCAATTCTAAATGCTCTATCGGTAGCTTGGGCTTCTACTGCCGGATTCCACCATAAATCGTAATGAATCACATGACTTGCCGCAGTAAGATTAAGTCCGGTTCCGGCAGCTTTTAAAGAAAGAATAAATATTCGATTCGAAGATTGATTTTGAAATGCATCAACCATTTCCTTTCGTTGTTTTAAATTACAACCTCCATGATAAAATAGCGGTACTTCAGAAAAATGCTCAGTGATAAAACGTTTTAATAATTCACCCATCTCAGTGAATTGCGTAAAAATTAAAACCTTCTCATTATTTTCCAGGATCCCTTCTAAACGATTCAATAAAAGTTCCGTTTTTCCGGAAAGACTAGAGTCATATTGCTTATCTTTTAGAAATTGAGATGGATGATTACAAATCTGTTTTAAAGCTAAAATCATTTGCAAAACCAATCCTTGACGAACAAAAAGGGTCCTTTGATTATCCAACTGAATTCCCTCGATATCGGCAATAGCCTTTTGCAAAGTATTTTCGTATAAAGCAGCTTGCTCCTTGGTTAAGCTCGCAAAACTATCGATTTCAACCTTATCAGGTAAATCATTGATAATTGATTTATCTGTTTTCAATCTTCGCATCATAAAAGGAGCTGTAAGCGTCTTTAATTGTTTTAAGGCTTGCTGATCTTGTCGGTTTTGAATAGGATAAGCAAGTTCTTCCTGAAACTTCTGAAGATTCCCTAAATACCCTCTATTGGCAAAATCCATGATACTCCACAATTCACTTAGACGATTCTCTACAGGAGTACCACTCATGGCAATAAATAATTCAGCCGGAATACTCTTAACCGCTTTACTTTGACCGGCCGCAGGATTTTTTATATTCTGCGTTTCATCAGTTACCAATAACTTCCATTTAATGGCTTTAAGTTTATCTGCATCACTACGTAAAGTTCCATAAGACGTACATACAATATCCACTTCTTTCAGTTCCTCCGACAATTTACGTTGCATTCCATGGTAAAGATGAAAACGCAAAGTAGGAGCAAATTTCTCTATTTCTGATTGCCAATTGGTGAGTAAGCCGGTTGGAGCAACCAATAAAACTTTTGAATTTTCTAACGCTTTATCCTCCTTGAGCTTAAGGATTGTGGTGATAACTTGCAAGGTTTTACCAAGTCCCATATCATCTGCCAGAACACTACCAAAGCCAATTTTAGCGTTTCGGTACATCCAAGAATATCCACTTTGCTGGTAAGGACGTAGATTTGCTTTCAAATTTTGTGGAAGAGGAATTTCTTTCAACTCCGTTAGCTTTCTAATTTCTTCCTTCAAACTTTCATCTATTTGAACGGGAGCACCCATATAATTTCCAGTCAGCGCAACCGCTAAAAGTTGTATTCCGTTAAGCTTATCTTGCTTTTCGAAATGTTTACTCAGCTTAACGAGGTCCTCTGCATTTGCTTGAATGTAATTCGCTTTATAACGAATCAAACCATTAGATTGTAATAACAATTTCTCAAACTCCTTGACATCTATTAGCTCATCACCAATGGCTACTTTCCATTCAAAACTAAGCAGATGGTCTAAACGAAAAAATCCTGCATTTTTCTCATCTTTAGGTTTAATTTTAAGACTAACTTTTGGTTTTAATATATGCTGAAGTGATTTAGGCAATAAAATTTCCAAGTCCAATAGACTAATAACAGGTATCATTTCTAAAATAAAAGGAGTAAAATCAGAGATGCTCAGCTTAAGTATATGTGCTTCTTTATTATTAATTAAAGTATCTAATTGAGGAATAAATTGACTTACCTGAAATACTGATTTTAAAATTGAAAATCTCGATAAGTCATACTCTTTATTAATTAGTATCTCTCGAATTGGAACAATTTTTCTGTCCAATCTAATACTAATCTGAATACCAAAATTATGGATATCAATTTCACTTACTTCAATTACCGGCTTATACTCACCCAAGGATAAATAATAACGTTCGAGCCACTGCTGAATAGCACCTGGAATAGCAGATTCACCAGGTTTGTTAAACATACCATAACCCTTCCCAAAAAACAATGATTCCAGAGGACCTGACGATGAAGAAGAAAGAAAGACCGTTATAATTTCAGTCAATAACAAAGAAAGCACGCGTTCATTGGCTTCGATACCCCAAAGAGGCTCAACCTCTTCACTACCATTCTTAACTAAACAATATAAATATTCAGGCAAATAAATAGAATTTACCAACTTGCGAACCTCCGGACTCAACATTGCAGGCAACCATCTAATCAGATATCCATCCTTAGAGGAATAATAAAAAAGCCTTGGCACTACTGCACCTTTGGCAAGTAGGTTGAGGGCTACAAGTATAAGCTGTCGGGATATTTGCACCGTTTCTTGATATCGTGGCAATTCCGAAACAGGCAATTCCCAAATTTCATTGATAATAAGTTTTATAGAAGACCATTCATCCATTTCATGTTGCGCCAACCAAACATTTGTTTGGTCATCGGCATTTTCTAAAAAAGCAATATCAGTATCAAATGCAATTAACCTATTAGTTGATAATGCT
This sequence comes from Bacteroidota bacterium, assembly GCA_027484125.1. Taxonomy (GTDB): domain Bacteria; phylum Bacteroidota; class Bacteroidia; order UBA7662; family JAIXUI01; genus JAIXUI01. Next base: position 13,275 of record JAIXUI010000001.1, read on the forward strand.
TCCTGATCAGCAGGAGCAAGAAGTGACGAACGCTTGCCATCTAGTACTCTTTGTGCCTCTTTAACAGCAATTTTAAACTTAGAGGAATATATTGATTTAAAATCTCCCTTTCCATTGTAAAAAGAGGGATTTTCTGTCAACAAAGCATGTAAGGAAATACCTAAGTCTTGAATAGAGGCGAAATTAAAAGACTCATTGATTGGCTTTGAGCTTAATTTATTTTTCTTATTGTAATTTCCCTTTTTTAATTCTGTCAAATCAATCCATTCTTCAAGCTTAAATATCGACTTTTCTTCAACAATTGTTGTTAGAAAAACCCCTTCTTTTTCAAGCTCTGACACCAAATTGACATTGTGCATGCTAAAGACTAAAAAAGGGTCATTGTCGATTTCGGTACTAAACTTATAAACCACTGCCGCTAAATGTTTGCACGGAACAGCCCAGTCAGGACAGCTGCATTGCATTTTTAAATCAGACCAACTTTCAGGAAAAACCCTTAAGCCAGCTTCTTTAGAAATTTCCAAAATAGAGGTATCTAATTCCCTATTTAATAATTTGCTAATTATCGAAGGACGTTTGGTGAGCACCTTACACATTCGTTTTACTTCTGTTGGAAAGAAAGGCGGAACAATAATTCTAACCTTATAAGGCTCTGGCCTACTACCTTCAACTAGAGCCTTAATTTCATTATTGTCTACTTCTAGCTTCAAAACTGCTCCTTTTCGGGCATAAGCACTTCCTCGGGGTAAGCGATTAGAAAAATCAATATTCGATAAGGCGTTTAGCCATTGCTGGCCCCACCAGGTCTTTCCAAATTGCATCTTTGTATTCTCTTAGACGATATTTCGGCTCGTCGCGCTAATATCAAGAAATATATTGGAAACACTCTTGCAAATTCCGGTAATATCATCACCGATGCCAGCAAAATGCAACATGGTTTAGCGGCTAATTGGGGGCAGCCTTATGTTTCAGAACCCTCTTCAGCCCAGGTGACAGGTTGATAGCGTTAGCCGAAAGCATTCAACCTGATGCATTTAACAACCACCTGCTGAAGCATGTTCCTATAACCGCCTTGCAGCGTTTGGGCTATCTGCTGGAGCAAGTATTTGACAACCAACCGCTGGCCAATGCCCTATGCCAGGCTTTGCAAGAGAATGAATTTCCCTTGTTTCGGATACCACTGAAAGCCTCAGCCCTAGCAAAGGGTTTTGTAACAAACGAACGCTGGAAAGTAATTGTGAACACAGCAATAGATTTAGAACTATAGTCCGATGCACGATAACCGAAATAAAGCAACAGATGGCTACAAATAAACTTGCTTTTATAAGGCACCAAACCTTAGATAAGTGCTTTCCTAATCCTGGGCATACGTATTATATAGAAGACCTTGTAAAGGTTTGTAGTAATGCTATTTTTTCTTCTAGCGAAAAAAAAATTACCCATCTAATAAAACACAAACAAAATGGAACTAAACAAAAGCATTATCCGGCAAATACAAGCCATAATCTCTACTGCAAGAGAAAAAGCCATCCGCTCGGTAGATACCGAACGGGTGCTGATGTATTGGGAAATTGGTCGGGTGATTTTTGAAGAGGAGCAACACGGAAAAGACCGTGCCGAGTATGGCAAGTTCCTGATAAAGTCTATTTCAAAGGAATTTCAGCCCCAGCTCGGAACCGGATTTTCGGTGCGGCAATTAGAACGATACAGGCAGTTTTACCGCATGTTTCCAAATACGTCCGCACTGCGGACGCAATTCAGTTGGACTCACTATAAAACGCTATTAAGTATTGATAATCAAGACAAAAGAGCGTTCTACATAGCCGAAACGGTTAAAAATAACTGGACCGCACGACAACTGGAAAGACAAGTAAACAGCCAACTTTTTGAACGGCTGTTACTAAGCAATGATGTACAGAGCGTACTGGCAGTAGCCAGGGAAGAAAAACTTCCCTCCGATGCCAAAGAAATCATTAAAGATCCCATAGTTTTAGAATTCCTGGGCTTAAAGCGAGAAGCAGCTTATTACGAAAAAGATATAGAAAAGGCCATCATCTCCCACATTCATGATTTTATTTTAGAACTGGGTAACGGCTTTGCTTTTGTAGCCAGGCAAAAAAGGCTGCACATCGAGGGCGATGAATTTTTTGTTGACCTCGTTTTTTTCAATCGATTGTTGCAATGTTTTGTATTGGTAGAGATCAAAACCGGTAAACTCACCCATCAGGATATTGGACAATTGCAGATGTATGTAAACTATTACGACCGCTTCGAAAAACAAGACTTCGAAAATTCAACCATCGGCATTTTACTCTGTACCGATAAAAACGATGCAGTGGTAAAAATTACCTTGCCCGAAAACAACAAAACCATCATTGCCTCTAAATATCAATTGTACCTGCCATCCGAGCAACAATTGATAGAAGAGGTAAAAAAGGAAATAGAAAAACTAGACCAATTAACCTCATAGTAAGTACGGCTTTAATTCCCCCCCACCCCCTTCACCAAAAATTAACACTGCCTTTGGAACCTTATATCGTAATATTGCGATATAGCAATAAAGGTCATGGGAGCTTCTAAATCTGCACACTTTACCGACGAACAAAACAGAATCGCCAACTTGCTCAAGGCGTTGGCGCATCCCGCTCGCATTGCCATTGTGGAGCATCTGCTGGAAGCACGGGCTTGCATCTGCGGCGACTTGGTAGAGGTGCTTCCGCTGGCGCAACCTACCATTTCCCAACACCTCAAAGAGTTGAAAGCTGCCGGCATCATCCAGGGTACGGTGGAAGGAACTTCCGTTTGCTACTGCCTCAGCGAAAGTGGCATCAAGGCCCTGTTAACGTTTGCCAAGCACTTGTCCACTTCGCTTCAAAACCAACAAACCCATTGCTGTTAACCCCCAAACAACCCCTATGAAACTGTCTGAAGTAAAAACCGCACTCGAACAACTCGAACGAGTTGACTTCAAACTCGAAAATGGTACCGCCGTTCCTGAACACTTCCACGTTACCGAAGTCGGGAAGATCACCAAACACTTCATCGATTGTGGCGGTGTGGTACGAACCGAAGAAAAAATAGGCTTTCAACTATGGAATGCCAACGATTTCGATCATCGGTTGAAACCGCAAAAACTGCTGAATATCATCCGCCTTTCCGAACGCAAACTGGAGCTTCACGACGCAGAAATAGAAGTAGAATACCAGGGCGAAACCATCGGCAAGTTTGCGCTCGATTTCGACGGTTCCGCCTTTGTGCTGCGTTCTACCAGCACCACATGCCTCGCGCAAGACAGTTGCGGCATTCCTGCCGAACAATTGCCTAAAAAATTAACCATACTCACCACGGAAGCTAACTGCTGCACCCCAAGTTCAGGCTGCTGTTAACCCAAACTATTCCATGAAAATTGCCCTTTTCAGCGACATCCACGCCAATTTGCCCGCTCTGAAGGCCGTATTAGCCGATATCGACCAGCAAAATCCAGATTTGATTTATTGCCTCGGCGACTTAGTGGGCTACGCGCCCTTTCCTAATGAAGTGGTGCAAACCATACGAGCCAGAAAAATCCCCACCATCGCCGGCAATTACGACGAAGGCATTGGGCTCATGTCTGACCAGTGTGGCTGTGCCTATAAAACCGAAACCGACCAATCCATGGGAGCGATTTCCATCGCTTATACCAACGCAATGATTGGAGAAGAAGAACGAGCCTTTCTGAAAAATCTGCCCCGTCATTTTGCCTTAGACTTCGAATTCAATAACGAAAAATTCCGGTTGTTGCTGGTGCATGGAAGTCCACGAAAAATCAACGAATACCTGTTTGAAGACCGGGAAGAAAAAAGCCTGATGCGCATCATGGAGCAAGCGGGCGCCGACATCATGGCGTTTGGCCATACCCATAAACCCTATCACCGCACCCTTAAAAATGAAAACGGCAGCTACCGCCATGCCATCAACATCGGCTCCGTAGGCAAACCCAAAGATGGAGACGTTCGCGCTTGCTACGTGATGCTGGACATCAACCCGGAAACCACCCTAAAAAAACCTGAATTAACCGTTGAATTCCGACGAGTGGACTATGACTTTGAAAGTATCGCGCAAGCGGTAGAAGCAAGTCCACTTCCTAATGCATATGCAGACATGCTGAGGAAAGCGTATTAACCCAACCGCTTTTTGAACATGCCAAACGCAATGAATACCCACAAAAAGCTCTCCTTCCTCGACAGCTACTTAACCCTTTGGATATTTCTTGCCATGGTAATTGGCGTAGCCATTGGGTATCTATTTCCCCAATCGAATAAGATACTGAACCAATTTCAGGTAGGAACCACCAATTTGCCCATAGCCATTGGCCTCATCCTGATGATGTTTCCTCCATTAGCGAAAGTGAAATATGAAGAATTGAATACTGTATTTAAAAACAAAAAAATTCTGACCATTTCTCTGATTCAAAATTGGATAATTGGCCCGGTATTGATGTTTGCTCTGGCCATGCTTCTCCTACCCAACGATCCGGCTTACATGACCGGACTCATCCTCATTGGCATCGCACGATGCATCGCCATGGTATTGGTTTGGAACGATTTAGCAAAAGGCGATAACGAATATGTAGCCGGATTAGTCGCCTTCAATAGCCTATTTCAGATTCTTTTTTACAGCGTATATGCCTATGTTTTCATCACCTACTTACCACCGCTATTCGGTATGCCGGGAGCTTTAGTCAACATCAGTATGATGCAAATCGCAGAGAGCGTTTTCATTTATCTTGGAATACCATTTATAGCAGGGTATTTCGTTCGAAAAATAATGATACTACGCAAAGGCAGGGATTGGTACGAAAACCATTTTATCCCTAAAATTAATCCATTAACCCTAATGGCCTTATTATTCACCATAGTGGTGATGTTTAGTTTAAAAGGCAAGTTGATTTTAACCATACCTATGGATGTTGCGAGAATAGCACTGCCTCTCACGTTGTATTTTGTTATCATGTTTTTTACTGCATTTTTTCTGGCGAAAAAAGCGGGTGCCAACTACGCCCAAACTACCTCACTGGCATTTACTGCCGCCGGAAATAACTTTGAATTAGGAATTGCCGTAGCCATTGCCATTTTCGGCATCAATTCTGGAGAAGCACTCGCATGTGTAATTGGTCCATTGATAGAAGTACCTGTTTTAATTTTAATGGTAAAGGCTGCTCTATATTTTAAACCAAGATTTAAAGGATGAAATAAAATATCAAACAAACTATTTCAACCCACTTCATTTACGCCCTATGTCTTGGTTATTTCCAATGAATGGCGATAATTTATTTCGTTGATTTATATAGGTCGGTAATTAAAATTGAATTGAACGACTAAAATCAAATGTGCTTTTCCATCATACACCTATCAAGGGGAAGTTCGTTGATGGACAAAATCAACCAGAAGACTATACCTACCATGTTATAGCTTCCAAAACATGGTAGGTTTATAGCCTAGTTCAACCAAGTCGGAGTCCCAAGGGTAAGGCATGATAGAATGCTAAAAACCAATAAACCGTTTCGGGTCAATCTCTTGAGCCAGCATGATGAAGGGGTTCATTACTTTCAACCATCTTGATCCTGAGCTATGTCATTATTTGAGGCCAAAGGCTAAATCTATAAAAGTTAAAGTCCTTGCTTGCCTCACTCAAATGAAGAGCTGGCGTTATCTTGTTGTATCAATTACCAAATCAAGTATGAGTTTAAAGCGGGATATTCCATCGTTTGATTTCACAAAATCACTGGAAACGGGTCTCCCTTTTCATTATGAACGATTGGAGAGAAGCTATCATGCCTATGATGCCAGTCATGCCCACCGTCACAATTATTATGAAATCTTGTTTTTTGAAGAGGAAGGAGGCGTTCATGAAATTGATTTTTGCCCATTTGGTTTGAATGCCAATGCTGCTCATCCGGTGAGTCCTGGTCAAATTCATGTATTGAAAAGAGAACCACATGTTACAGGAAGTGTGATTTCCTTTACATCGGAGTTGTTTTTAACCGTAGGACTACCGGCAGATTTCATTCCATCTTTCCCGTTTTTTGAACCCTTCAATACAACGCCAATTATTGACCTTACCAAAGACGATTTACCGCAAATCCATCTACTCATCGGTCAGCTAAGCACAGAATTTCAGGCTCATCAGTGCAACAAACCCGAAATGCTGGCCTTGTTGACTAGCCAACTACTGTTTTTACTAAAACGAAGCTTTCGTCATAAAGAAGAGCTCAGTGGCTCCAATGATTTGTTAACTCGCTACAAAAATTTAATTAAGCAGCATTTCCTCGAGCACCGTACCGTTCAGGAATATGCTGATCGGTTGGCCATTTCTCCGGGACATTTGAATGATAGCGTTCGAAATGCTTGCGGAAAATCGGCTAAAGATATGATTCAAGAACAGCTGGTATTAGAGGCAAAAAGAATGTTATATCATTCGAATTATTCCATCAAAGAGATTGCCGTTCATTTAGGATTTGATGATCCATCCTATTTTAATCGCTTTTTTCGATTGCAAACAGGGCAAACACCCACAGCATTTCGTGAGTTAATCCGCGAAAAGTACCATTGATTCCCTGATTTGCCCCTTTACCCGCATGGGCACCCCCAATAGCTTTGACTTGAATTTAAACCTCAAGTCATGAACGATAAACTAAATGCCAATCAAGGGTATGCAAATAGGTTTGGGCATCCGCTCCAACTTCTAAAAGCCGGGACCATACCACTGCTTAAAATCCCCCAAAAAAGATCCATTTCGCCATGGAGTCAACTCAGAACCATGGGCAAAGGAGGCTGTTTTTGTCTCATTCAAGCATGGTTCATGATCCTTCTTACGGTTTCATTGGCACAGGCACAATGGACAACACTCAATTCGGGAACTTCCGTATCATTGAACGAAATTCATTTTCCAGTTCCAGATACCGGTTATGTGGTTGGTGAACAAGGCACAGTGCTTAGAACTTGGAATGGAGGAGTTGTTTGGAACCCATTAAATACACGTCAGAGGGTGGATTTCCACGAGCTAAAATTCATAAGTGCTCAAGAAGGATGGATTGTAGGAGATTCCGGTACCATTTGCAAAACCATTGACGGAGGAGAATCATGGACATGCCAATATTTGAATCATGCAGATTCTATAAGCCTTCACGCAATTGAAGTTCAAAATTCACAAGTACTGTGGGTAGGAGGATTTCACGATAATCAACTGGGATATCTTGCCAAGAGTGTGGATGGTGGCCAAACTTGGGTAAAAGCTCAAGTGGAAAACTATCTTTGGGCAGTAGATATCACTAAAATCGCTATGATAAATCCCCAGGTTGGCTATGCCAGTACACGAGGAAATATCCTGAAAACCATCGATGGGGGATTAAACTGGCGAATTACCGATACCGCCACTGTTGCAACGGGCAGTATGTTCAGCGTGCTTGAGGATATTGCCTGCTTTCCCGGCACCGACACGGTTTATACTTGCGGATGGTACCCGCCATACTTTGGTAAAACCTATAATGGTGCCAGTCAATGGCAGCACCGTTTTTCCGACGATTATACCAACCTGGATTTCATCAATTCCCAAGTTGGTTATGTAGGCGGATGGGGTGTTTTACATAAAACAATAAATGGAGGTCAAACTTTTATGGATGCCAGTGGAGGCAGCTCCAGTGCGCTGTTTACGTCCATATACTCCATCGACTTTACCGATGAATGGACAGGCTATGCATGTGGTGCTGCTGGAAAAATCATCAAAACTGCTAATGGTGGCACGACCTCGGTCAACGAAAATAGTAGCATATCGTTCGTGAATGTTTATCCTAATCCAACCAACGGTAGGGTTCAGCTTTCGGACTGGTGTAACATTCGGCTTTATGACCTCCATGGACGATTATTGGAGGAAATAAACTGGACCCAACAATTCGATATATCCTCACGACCAAAAGGGATTTACATCATGCAATTAATGAATAAAGAAGGTCAATTGCTTCAAGTATCGAAATTGATTAAACACTAAGGAAAAAAAATGAAAGAATAGGTTTTTACACCACTGTAAAAAACGAAGTAACAACCCTTGTTTAAGCATTCAAAGCTGCACTTTTCCCGTGGATTTACGCAAATTGCTGCGCTAATCTGCGGGAAACTTGTTTAGAGGAAGGTCTTTTACCATAGTAAATTTCGGTATGACCATTTATCCTTTGAACTCAATCGCCGGAATTAAAGAAATCACTTTATCTTGAAATACTAAGCGATCTTTTTGATTCATCGTCACGATTATTCCATCTGATTTACCAAAAAACTTTAATGCCTCCATCATTCCATTAACCTCGCGCTCCTGATTATCAGGATTAATCTCCCAACAAACCTGAATAATTTGTTTGCATTCCCTATCCTTAAAAACAATAAAGTCACATTCATGCTTCTCCTTAAAGTAAAATATTTCATACAAAGAATTTCTTCTAAGCTGGATAAAAACCCAATTTTCCAGCATTCTGTCATAATCAGTTGAAAAACTTTTTGACTTGGCATGAATCATCCCGTTATCGATGGCATAAACTTTTCTAGCATTCACCAAAGATTGTTTAGAAGACCAACTAAACTTGGGTAAAAAAAAGAACAAATAAGCATCTTCTAACCATTTTAAAAAATCGGAAACCGTATTAGCCGAACCTAATTGAAACGTATTCTTCAATTTATTGTAGGTAACTTCTTTTCCAATGTTAGATATCAAGTGTAACGCTATATCCACTAAACTTTTAGAGTTTCTAATTTGGTATCGAACTACGATATCACGAAGCAAAATATCCATAAAAAGCGTTTGAAGCACTTCTTTTTGTTCGGAAAATAAATACTCGGGAAACCCACCTAATTTCAAATAGACCTCAAATGACTCTTGCGTCGGGGCAAGTTCTTTCCAAGCACAAAATTGCTCGAAAGAAAACGGAAAAAGTTCGTGACGTAAATGTCGGCCAGTTAACCTAGTCCCAAGTTCTTTGCTCAATAACGACGCATTAGAACCCGTTAAAAATACTTTGATTCCTCGGTCGTGAAGCTGCCTGATATAAACTTCCCACGACTCTACATTCTGAATTTCATCAAAGAAGCAATATCGAACTTGATCAGACAAAAGTTCATTGAACTTGGAGAAATCTGAAAGTTCAAATCCAAATAGCCGAGAATCTTCCAGATTGAAGTAAACCCCTTCGCTCAATTCCTTCCAAATCTGTAATAATGCTGTACTCTTACCACAACGACGTATTCCCGTAATCACCTCAATATGTCCGGAAGATGGCGTAAAAAATCCTTGAACTTCCGCTCTTGGAATAACCCGCTTTTGCCGCTGAATGGCTGATTGTTGCTCTTTAACAACTTGCTCAATTACCGACTTAAGTAACATATCCTATAGTTTGCATTAGTAATTTAAACTACTTTATATTACTAATGCAAACCCATCTTGCACATGTCAGCCTATCAGCTAAAGCGCTACTTCAATCCGTCCAGAACGGCTTGTCTAAGCTCGCTTGGCGAAAGACTCCCCTCGTGAAAACGCACCCGCTCGCTTCTTCTCCAAAATAAGGTAGCCGGAATTGCGCCGCTCCATTCCGGACTTATCCGATTAATCCACGCATCCGGATTGCCAGACGATAAGAGCCATGCCTCCTTCAGCGGTTGCTTCTTTAAAAATGGCAGCACCCGGCTGTTGAGCTGGCTTTTAAAATCAAGGCTGACAAAAAGAAATACGACGGGTTGGGTGTTCATCTCTTTTTGCACCGACTTAAAATCGGGGAGTTCTTCCACACACGGCTTGCACCAAGTGGCCCAGAAATTCACCACATACAAGCTGTCTGAAGTGGAATTTACCCTGCGAAACAGTCCATCGATGTCCACCACCTGCACCGACTGAGCTGTGGCATTCAAGGAGCTCAGCAGGAGGCCCATCAGGCCTATTCTCCAAGCCATCATTGCCTCAGACGGTTGAAAAACTCCAGCATCAATCCGGCACATTCCTCGCCCATTACACCGCCCACGACTTCCGTTTTGGGATGCAACAGCGGATCGTGCAACCGGCTAAAGCCTCGTTTAACATCGGAAGCTCCGTAAACCACCCGGCTAATCTGGCTCCAGTACAAGGCACCGGCGCACATCACACACGGCTCCAGGGTCACGTAAAGCGTACAATCCACCAAGTACTTTCCACCTAAATGATTGGCCGCAGCCGTGATGGCCTGCATTTCCGCATGAGCCGTCACATCGTGAAGGCGTTCAGTGAGGTTATGGGCGCGGGCAATCACCCTATTTCTCAAGACCACCACTGCACCAACCGGAATTTCTTCCTCCTCAAAAGCATAGTGCGCCTCCTTAAGCGCTTCCCGCATGAAGTAAGCATCGTCGAACAACATCGGCGGAAAGATACGCCTTCCCACCTTCTCCCCTACCTTTGCAGCGTGAAAACCGACATCCGCAGCCTCGACCTCAGCCAGTTATCCGACCATTTCAAAACCATGGGACTTCCTGCCTTCCGTGCCAGACAAGTGCATGAGTGGTTGTGGAAGAAATCGGCCACCGATTTTGAGCAGATGACCAATCTTTCGCTGGAGCTGCGCAAATCGCTGTCGGAGCAGTACAGCATCAACGCCCTTACCACCGACCATAGCCAATACAGCCAGGACGGCACCATCAAAAACCGCTTCAAACTGTTTGATGGCCATTTCATTGAAGGCGTTTTAATTCCAGCCGACGACCGGATGACCGCTTGCGTATCTTCCCAAGTAGGCTGTTCTCTGGCATGTAAGTTTTGTGCTACCGGTTACTTAGACCGCGAGCGCAACCTCAACCCGGACGAAATCTATGACCAAGTGGTGGAAATCAACCGCCAAGCCTTGAAACATTTTCAGATTCCGCTGAGCAACATCGTGTTCATGGGAATGGGTGAGCCGCTTTTAAACTACAGCAACGTTCTAAAGGCCATCGACCGGATTACATCGCCCGATGGTTTGGGCATGTCGCCACGGAGAATCACCGTAAGTACCGCCGGAGTAGCTAAAATGATCAAGAAGCTGGCGGATGACGAAGTTAAATTCAACCTAGCCCTCTCGCTTCATGCCGCCAACGATACCAAGCGCGACCAAATCATGAACATCAATGCCTCCAACAACCTGGAAGTATTGGCTGAAGCGCTGAAGTATTTTCATGCGAAAACCGGCACACGCATCACTTTTGAATACATCGTATTTCACAACTTCAACGACAGTTTAGAAGACGCCCGAGAGCTGGCTGAATTCTGCAAAAACGTGCCTTGCAAAGTCAACATCATCGAGTACAACCCCATTGCCGAAGCCGACTTTCGCAATACCGGAGAAGACCGACTGGAAGCCTTTGCCGGCTTTCTTGAAAGAAGAAACATCATCGTCAACATCCGCAGAAGCCGCGGTAAAGACATCGACGCTGCTTGCGGACAATTGGCCAATAAGGGCGAGGGATAGACTAGCTTCTGGATTCATTTCCCTTCAAGGTTGAACATCCTTCATTTATTCAGGACTTAGAAATACCTAATCATATAGACACTTCCTATTTAAAAAACTCCATGCAGCAAGTTGATTACACTTTCCACATGGAGTTTTGGTGAGCCTAAAAATAGGCTTGATGAAGTTTCCTATTCCTACTTCATCATAATCGGTTCATCACGTGAAATAGTGCGAAGGATGTATTCATCACGTTCAGCGGTTTCTTCATCTACCACCAACTCTGCATTAAAGCTATCCTGAAACACCTCCATCACCACAAATTTGGCGCGGTATGCGATGCGACGAATGCCATTGTCTTGTTCAATCTTTACTACAAAGCCCAACATCCCTTGAGAAACGTTGTCTTTTTTTCCTGCATTAACCGTAATCATCCGGTCACGCACCGATAAAATTTTCCAATTCTGGCTCAAATCCGGATTGGGGAAACGGTTGCGAATATCTTGAGCAATACGTGAAACATCTTTCCGATCGAGCACCACAGAGCCGGATTGCAGGCTGAAATTCAAATTGGCATTTCCGGCAAACAAGGTCATCGGATTCTCCGGTGATGCTGTGGACACAATCCTGAAATCAATGTCCATTTTCCCTTTATTTCCTTCCGGACTCACTTGATAAGCGGTGATGTAAGTAAGCAAAACCCCATCAGAATAATTCTTCAGCGCTTCCAGCATCTTGCGTTGATTGCTAGCTCCTTCTTGGTAAAGCGAGTATTTCACCCGAAGTTCCTCAGCCGTATTTTTTGAGTCATTATTGCCTTCTGTAATCTCTTCCGTCAACTCTGGTTTTCCCGGCGCCTGTACCTGGGCTGTATCTTCCGGTTTAGGTTGTGCCATCGCATACTTTTTGATGGTGCGATTGGTCTTTACCAATTGCTCAGCCGACATATCTTCAACCTTCGACAATTCACCTCGGTCCATAAGATTGAAGCGCTTGGTTTCAAATAGCTCTGTTGACAAAATATCCGAAAGCACCTTGCGCAACTCATTGGCCCGACCTGTTTGATCTACACTATGCGGAATCGCTATTTTGAAGTACTGTGAACCGGTGATGCTCTTAGTAAGTATAACATTCTGAGACATCATGATAGGTGGCGCACTTTGGTAGGCTAAATTCACCTCATCCGGCGGAATAAACAACAATGGCGGCGACTCCGGCAGGTATCGCATTTGTTTACTCTTACACGAAGCTAAACTTAACAATGCCAGAGGCAACACATATAAGGGATTGATTCTTTTCATTGGGCGAGGTATTGAGCTGCTTGTTCGTTTTCGATAACCCTGAGTTGCAAGTTGAGCTTCTTGATCCAAAGACTGGTGTAATTGTAAATACCGATGACTTGAAGCTGCTTCTTCGCTTCGCGGGTATTACGCATCCTTAAAAAAGCCTGACATCGATAGAGATTGATTAAAACTTTAGGATCGATTTCGCCTTGAATCAGACAGTTTTCAGGCACAATGGACTCCAATTGGGTAAGCAGCAAAAGCGCCTTATCCGGCGTTTCCAACAACAGCGCACGCTCAATTTGAGCTAAAGCATGTAGCATATCTTTCCTGTTTCTCGCAGTAAACCAAGCTTCATCCGCTTGTATCAACGGATCCAAACCGGTATTCTCGAAATCAGTGCGGATTTTAACGATAAGCTCTGGATTGATTTTATCCTCAGTTTTATAATACTGCAACATATTGCAGAAAACTGGTGCATGTTTTTCTAAGTATAAAAGAGCAGAAATCGTTTTATATCGAAGCAGTCGGTAATATGCAATATCAGGGTTCGATTTGATGAGCAAATTCAAGCCCTGAAGGGTGTAGCGAAGTTGGAAAACCAGACGATGCGCAGCGGTCAGATAATTGGCAAACATCCTGAGATTTTCTTTATCAACCCCCTTATTCTGGCTGTTGATTACCTTCATCATCGAAACCATATCCGGATAAGCAGCCCCAACTTTTGATTGAACTTTGGAAGCGCAATTCTCCCAAATGTCAAATTCCAGAAGTGTGAGCCTATCAAATGCATCAAACGCTAGTTTCTTTAACACCAATGGATTGGCCGTACAAAGGGTATCTGTTTCTAGAAGTTCCAAACAATCTTCCTGCTGCCGTTTTAGGTTGTTGTAGCGGGACATTCTAAGGGTATGCCATGTCATGAAATTCCTTGCTTCTGGGATTTCAATGGTTACCAGCCGCGTATCGATTTGTTCACGCTTGCTTCTTTCCCCGGTTTCGATTCTATTCTTGGCCCAAATACTTACTTCCGGCGCATCGGAAGTAATCAATTGTCGTAGTAATTCAGCGGCAACACTGTCTTTTCCGGCCTGTTGTTGCCATTGCGACATCCAGGATCTCAAGACATCGATTCCTTGCGCGACTTCCGCAGTCCGTAGGGTATCGGCCATGCTTTGAAAATCCGCCATTTGCTTTTCAGCTTGGCTCATCAGCTGTACACGGTCTTTGTTTTTATAGGAGAGAAAGATTAACTTATTGACGTTAAACTCAGGACTGCTATGTTTATTTCGACTCAACTTTTCAACACTCCTGTTGGCTGTTGTCATGAAGTAGGTTTCTAATTGTGTCCATTTCAAGGCAGTGGACTTATAGGTTTCAGCAAAGTCAGATTCGTACGCTCGAAAAGCGCCACTTCCTACTTCAGTAAAAAACTGACGATTGAACGTTTTATTAACAGTTTTTAAATAGGAATAATAATCATCCTTCTGGCTCAAAACGTGCAATGCAGTAAGACTAATTGCTATAATGTTTTGGTGAAAAAGCGCCTCTGATGGATTCTTCTCTATCAATCGCTCATACTGCGTTGACATTTCTCGGAGATTATCCAAGATGGCTTCTGCTTGATTTTTCCTTTCTGTGTAGCGGTTGATAAGCTCTGTATTGTAAGACAAATACAAGGCCTTATCCACCATGCGATCTAAGTTTCGAGCGTCTTGCTGTAAGTTTACCAGCTGCTCCATCATTCTTATAGACACCACATAGGGGTCTGATTGGGCTTTAACCAAGGATGGAAGCAACAATAAAAACAAAGAAAAACCCGAAAGGAAATTGGATTTAATTCGAAGGGTCATAATTCAAAATTAAAGGAATCAAACCCTCTTTATTCTTTCAATTTGAATAGACAATTTGGAACATAGAACCTTGCATTACTTTTTCAGATAAAACCTAAGCGTATTTTATCTTATAATTCAATCATTTAATCAATAAATAAAATAATTTCCAAGTTAGTTATTGAATTAACTAAAAAATAGCGTCATAATTTTTTATTAAAATAGTAAGCAATCGAAAATTGAGTTTCCCTTTTGAATGAGCTATTCAACCCCAAAAGGACAAAAATCGACTTATCTTTTACCTGTTACATGCTCTTGTCAATCCATGGAACATGCTTGACTTGGTCGATAGCTGCAAAACTCAAGCGCCTATCATCCCCTTCCAATCGCCTTTCATGAGTTTATCGGCCATGGTATTCACTTCTTCACTTAACCTGGCTCGATAAACTAAAACGGCATAAAGCCCTGCCAGGAGCAAGCTTCGCCAGGCCATATCAAGCAATGGCACCCCATAAATTGGCAGCATGGCTTGAATACCATACATCAAAACACCAATAAACACCAGTTTCAAGGTCGCCATGCTGAATGGCTGTAGCCTGAATTTCCACCATACAAACCAAACAATGGTGCTGTTGTAAATCAAATAAGATACAAAGGTGGCAATGGCTGCACCTGTAATCCCGAATACGGGGATTAGCCATAAGTTGGTAGCAATTGCCAAAACACTTAACAAAACGATGAAGAGCAAATTCACTTGATAATACTTGCTGTTGCTAATCAAGGTAGAGTTGATGGAAGTGGCCAAATCGAATAACTTGCCCAGGCCAATAAAAAAGATGACCCATTTCCCGGCAGCATATTCCTCTCCATGGGGCATCAACTGAAACAAGCTGTCCACATTCGCCCAAATCATCAGGAAAAGAAAGATTCCCGCTATCAATTGAATGATGGACCCTTTGCGATAAAGCTCATCTAAATGCACCCGATCGTCCTTCGCAATGGCCTCTGCCACAATGGGTGAGGCAATTTGCAGCAACGCTCGCATCGGTATTTCAATCAGTGTTGCAATGAAAAACGCAATGCTGTAAACCCCCGTTTTACTTAAGCCGGTTTGCGCGCTCAACATCAGGGTATCTATTTTATTTACTATGCTGGTGCCCGCTCCTCCAATGATGATGGTCAGGCTGTATAGACCCACTTCCTTTAGAAATGGGGTTTTGAATAAAGAAAAATCAGGTCGAAGGCTCCATCGCCCTTGGTTGATGATGTAGAACACAAGCAGCACCGTTGTCAATCCATACGACAGCACGTAGGCGGTCATGAAGCGGGAGAAGTCGAGCCAACTAAACAAAAACGCCAGGGCCAATGCCGTGGCTAAAAGCCTAAGCACAAATTCCCTAAGAATTTTTGGCACCACAATGCGATGGAAAGTAGTGGCGTATGCCTCCAGCACCAGCGACAACACCATGAACCACGTGAGCGGAACCAACAATCCGGAATACTGAATCAACAAAGGATTTTTCTCTACAAACGGCTCAAGCAACTGCTCCTTCAGCAAGGCATAAACGCCGGTGAAGGCAGCTAATCCAAATACACTCACCGCCAAAATGGCGAAGAGAAACCCTTTTTGGTTGGCATCCTCCTCGGATTTAAAGTGCGGATAAAACCGAATGAGGGTGTTGGGCATCCCGAAATGGGCAAACATACTGAACACCATCACCGCATCTACCAATACCCGAGTCAGCCCAATTTGCTCCGAGGTGAATACGTATGGAAATAGAAATATCAGATTGACATACCCGATAAGGATGCCGAAGTAGGAAACCAACGTTCCCTTGAAGCCTTGTCTTTGGATAATACCCATGCAGTGGGCTGCAAAATAACCTATTTTTGGCCGCTATGTCGGCAGGACTCTCCATAATCATTCCTTGTTACAGCGAAGGCCCCTGGTTGTCGGAGGCCATACAATCTGCCCTCAACACCGATTATCGGCCACTTGAAGTAGTGGTGGTAAACGATGGCTCCAGCCACCCACCTACTTTGGCTGAATTAGATAAATGGCGAAATACAGCACTCGTTCGCATCATCGACCAACCTAACGGCGGTTTAGCTCGCGCAAGAAATCAAGGCGTTAGCCAAGCGCAATATCCCTACATTCTCCCCCTTGATGCCGACAATCAACTACTACCGAATTACGGAAAAGAGGGCGTCAACTGGCTGGAAAAACATTCAGAAACCGACGTTTTCTACTCCGATGTGCATCACTTTGGAGGGGTTGAGCGCATTCATCGGGTTTTTCCCTTCACCCTGCAACGATTGATGATGTACAATTACATCGATGCTTGTGCGGTTTACCGCAAAAGTTTGTGGGAAAAGCTTGGAGGCTACGACCCTCATATGCCGGCCATGGGCATAGAAGATTGGGATTTTTGGCTGAGAGCGGGATTGGCTGGTGCTGGCTTTCACCATCATCCTGAACCACTTTATCGCTACCGCGTTCGTCCGGATTCTATGATTACGGCCACCACTGCTCCAAAAATTGGCGCATTGAAGGCTTATTTGAATCAGAAGTATGCAGGAAAAATGCACACTTCCTTACCGGCGACCTACGTACACGAACGGATGAAGAAGAAACCCGCACTTACCATCTTGAAAATAGTGCTTGCCTGGGCCTTTCCACAGTGGTACCAAAATAAAATCAGCTCCGGCGCTTGGACCGACGTATGACCAACCTGCCCGTTCTCCTCATTATTTACGACCGTTTCGACACAACAGCGCAAGTGCTGGAAGTGCTGAAGCAGGTTCAACCTCCAAGACTCTACATCGCCAGCGATGCCGGTCATACGCCTGATGTACATCAAAAGGTATTAGCGTGCAGAAATGACACAGAACAAGCCATCGACTGGATTTGCGAAATCAAAACCCGCTATCTAACGGTCAATGAAGGACCTAGATTCGGCGTTGGTGGTGCTATCACTTGGTTTTTTGAACAAGAAGAAAGAGGCGTGGTGCTAGAGCACGACTGTGTTCCCCTTCCAGAATTTTTCACTTTCTGCGAGCATTACCTCGAAGTTTTGAAAGACGATCTCCGCATTTTTCACCTTGGAGGGAACAACTATTTGCCTCAGGGCACTGTGGCACCCGCGGCCTACCTTTCGCGCTACAACCACATCTGGGGATTTGCCTCTTGGGCAAGAGCATGGAAAAATTACGACGTGCACCTGAATCAATTGGAACAATGGCTCGAAGAAGATTGGGTCAGCGAGATGTTACCTGACCGGGAAGAACGAGCCTACTGGTTCAAACGACTTCGTCAACTCAAGGCGGGCGAAGTGCGATCGTGGGATTATCCCTGGACCCTCGCCATGTGGCGAAATCGGGCGATGGCGTTGTTGCCAGGAACTAACATGGTTCGTAATGTAGGATTTGGCGAACAATCCCTGCATTCTCAAGATAGCAGCCACCCACTCAACCACCTGAAGATTTCAGCACCACCTCAGGCAGCATGGCCCAAGCCCGAAGCACTGACTTATAGGGCTGACTTAGACCATGCCGTATTTCGGCACATCTACCGCCCGCCGCTGTGGTTAAGAGCCATAAGAAAGTGGCGTGCGCGCTCTTAGGCGGATAGCCTATATTTGCGCATTCCATGAGTTGTCCCCTCTGCCATAGCTCCAACCTGAAGGAGCTTGAAATACTCCCACTAGCCGACCTTGCCTCGGTTTATCAATCACTGTGCGGCCACGACATCCGCGATCAATACCAGCAAGATGTAAAAATGCTGGGGTGTAACGAATGTGGACTCATCCACTTCGACCCACTCATCGCTGGCAATGAAGCATTCTACAACGCCCTTCAGCATAAACCTTGGTACTATTCTGACGATAAAGAGGAGTTTCATTTCGGAAGAAAATGGATCACCAATCAAGACGATGTGCTGGAAATTGGTTCAGGTAAAGGAGCTTTCGCCAAAGGGTTGAACTGTAAAAGCTATACCGGTCTCGATTTTAGCCAAAAAGCCGTTGATATGGCCGCTGCTCAGGGCATCACCATCCGAAGAGAAACGGTTCAGGAACATGCAAGAAGCCATGCCGGAAAGTATTCCTTCGCCTGTAGCTTCCAAGTGATGGAACATGTAACCGAAGTGCGCGAAGTCATCCAAGCACAACTTGACTGCCTTCGCTCCGGTGGAAAACTCCTGATTGCTGTCCCTTCCGAAGACAGTTACTTGAAAAAAGCTTTCAATCTGGTCCTCAACCTTCCGCCTCACCACATGAGTCGTTGGCCCGACCAAAGCTTCCACTTCATTGCCCAGTCTTTCGGTGTTAAGTTATTGGAGCTACATCACATGCCTTTGGCAGCAATGCACTACCACGATTACGCCTTCAACCTGCTTATGGAATCGTTCCGCAAACGCTGGAACATCCCTTATCGCTCCCTCGACCGCAGCTTGAAAGCACAATCGGCCAGGATTTTCTCCTTGGTAGGAGCCAAACTGCTCCGTCATGGATTTTTTAGCACCAACAAACCCGTTGGTCATACGGTGATTGCCGTTTTCGAAAAACCTTAAGCGTGGGGAAGTTTCAACAGCTTTACAACGAACAGCAGTTCATCATTCGCTGGTGGAGCATTTTGGTGAATCCATTTTTCTTGATTCGTCGTGCTTTGTTCCTTCAAATTAAAGCCTTGGCACCGCAGCTAAACGGACATCTTTTGGATTTCGGATGTGGCGCCAAGCCTTATCAAAAGCTGTTTCATGTTGCCCAATACACCGGCGTTGACATCGAAAACCCGGCCCATCCTCATGGTCAAGAACCAGTGGATGTGTTTTATGACGGTAAAACCCTTCCATTTCCGGATGAAACCTTCGATTCTTTCCTGAGTAGTGAAGTGTTCGAACATGTTTTTAATCCAGACGAAATGCTGATTGAAATACATCGGGTTTTGAAGCCGGGTGGTAAAGGTCTCATCTCTACACCATTTGTTTGGAATGAACATGAAATCCCCTACGACTTCGGACGCTATACCAGTTTCGGCTGGAAACACGTGCTGGAAAAACACGGATTTGAGGTGTTGGAATTGCATAAAACCACCCCCTTTGTCATGACCATTTTCCAACTGATTGCGCTATACTTCCACCAGATTCTCAAAAGTCAAAATCGTTGGCTTAATCTTTTAACCAACATCCTTTTTATCTTTCCAATTAACCTAACCGGATTATTGCTGGGAAAACTGTTGCCAGACCGTGGCGACTTCTACCACAACCTGGTTGTAGTAGTACGTAAAAAACCATGAAGATTGCCCTGTTAACCAACGGAACCAACGGAGGAGGCGCTGCAGTAGCGGCTTTCCGTATGTTTAAAGCCCTGAAGAAAAAAGGACTTAAAGTTGATTTATTTTCACCTCAAGCTCATCTTTTAGAACCTGGAGTTATTGAATTGCTTTCTGAAAGCCAACAAAAAGCATACACCAGAAGCAAGCATCTTCGCTATTGGTTTTTCAAACGTTTTTTACAAAGAAGTAATTTCACTTCAGAATTTTCTGCTTCAAGTAAAGGCTTAGGCTTTAACTGGGCAGATAAACTCCACGATTACGACATTATATTTCTGCATTGGATCAACCACGGTTTCCTAAGCATGAAAGACATCGAAGACTTGCATGCATTAGGGAAGCCCATTGTTTGGCATCTTCACGACCTTTGGGCCATCACAGGCGGCTGTCATTACCCGGGAAACTGCCACCGATACGTGGACAAGTGCTTCAACTGTCCGGCTTTGGTTTTTCAAGGTGAAAATGACCGCTCTAAAGAAATTTGGCGCCTAAAACGAGAATTGGCCCAAACCCACAAGACCACTTTTGTTGGTGCCAGCCGCTGGATTGCCAACATTGCAACCGGAGCCTCTATTTCTAGAAAAGCCGGGAAAGTTCTTTCAATTCCAAACCCTATTGATACGGATAAGTACACACCAGGAAATAAAAAAGAAGCCCGCAAAGCTTTGAATATCCCCGAAGATTCCTTCGTGTTGCTTTTTACCGCTGCTAACATCCACGACCGCAGAAAAGGATTTGAACTCTTATATCGTGCACTAAAAATCTGTCATGAAAAAGGTTATCTGCCCAAGAAAACGCGATTGCTCATAGCCGGAAAATCTAAGAATGATTACAGCAGCTTTCCATATGCCCCTATCAGCCTAGGTTTAATTGACTCGGAAGATGAAATGATCAAACTGTATCAGGCTTCCGATGTTTTTGTAATTCCTTCAATTCAGGACAATCTACCCAATACCGTGGTGGAGGCGCTCTCTTGTGGCACTCCGGTTTGTGGGTTTAAAACCGGCGGAATCCCCGAAATGGTGATCCCTAATGAAACCGGCATCCTTTCTAACAGCGCGGAAGCTTCCAACCTGGCACGTGCCTTAAGAGACATCGCAGAGTCAGATTTGGCAAGTATGAGCAGCAAAGCCCGTCAATTGGCTTTAGAAACTTACAGCGAACAAGTAGTGGCAGGCCAGTACCAAGCTCTCTTCCAGGAATTAATCGGATGAAAAAACCTTTGATTTCTGTCATCACGGTCTGTTACAACGCCGGTGATTTGTTGCATATCACCTTTAAAAGCCTGCATGAACAGTCTTACACCAATTGGGAGCACTTGGTTATCGACGGGAATTCTAAAGACCATAGTGCTCAGATTTTCGAACAGTACCGAGGCAAAATAGCTAAACTTGTAAGTGAGCCAGATAAAGGGTTGTACGATGCCATGAATAAAGGAATGGCGCTGGCTCAAGGCGACTATCTGTTTTTTCTTAACGCCGGAGATGCATTTTATGCACCTGATACTCTTGCCAAACTGTTTGATGGTAGTGAAACACCTGATGTTATTTACGGAGAAGCGGTGGTGGTAAATCAGCAAAACGAAATCTTAGGCTATCGAAATCACCGTGCTCCTCAACAACTACATGCAGGAAGTTTGCGTACCGGCATGGTGGTATCGCATCAGGCCTTTTTTGTAAAACGAAACTTAAGTAGCCCATACAACCTCAGTTATCCATTGTGTGCGGATATCGACTGGATGATTGACTGCTTGAAGAAGGCAAAAACCATCCAAAACAGTCAACTGGTGGTATGTCGATTTCTCGAAGGAGGAATTTCAGGACAGAAGAGAAAGAAAGCTTGGAAGGAGCGCTATGAGGTATTAAAGAAACATTATGGATTTCTTCCCAATCTATTCGCCCATGCTTGGATTATCATTCGCTATGTTATCAGAGCTCCATTGGGAGGCAATAAGGTCAACTAAGCTACAACAAGACCAACCTAGCTAGATGAAAATAAAAAAGCCCGGAATATCCGGGCTTTTTTCGTTGGTGGCGGAGAGAGAGGGATTCGAACCCCCGGACCTGTTACAGTCAACGGTTTTCAAGACCGCCGCAATCGACCGCTCTGCCATCTCTCCGGGGGCGAAGATAAAGCAGCGATAACATTACTTCCAAGATTTTTTTTACTTGTTTTTACTCAACAATTTGAACTGAACCCTTAAGTCGTTCATTTTCACCTTTATCCGAAATAATATCAGCAATCCAAAGGTATTGGCCAAACTGCACCACCGAGCCTTGATTCTTCCACGATCCATTCCACCAGGGGAAGGTCTCGAATTTAAACGGCTGCTGGCCTGCTTCGTAAACTAAATTACCCCAACGATCGTAGATTTTCATGGTTAAACTACTTACTCCTTGAGCAAATCCTCTGAAGAAATCGTTTAATCCATCGTCATTAGGACTAAAAATGGAAGGAAACATCAAACTAAACGGACATTTTTCCACCAACACCAGATTATCAGAACCGGTACATCCATTTAAATCGGTGACAGAAACCGCATATGTTCCAGCGGTATCGGCCACTATGGTAGAAGAGGTGGCCCCTGTGTTCCATTGATAAGCGGGAAACAATCCCGGGTCTAAAATAACCGGATTAAGGCTATCGGGACAGAAAGAACGATCAGGACCCAAATCGGGCTTGGGGTTGGCATTTACGGTTAAATTCAAATCCAAGGTATCCGATAGGCAGCCGTTGTTGGTCATCCACAACCGATACAAACCCGACTGATTCACTTGTAAGTTATTGATTACTAGTGGATCAACTTGACTAAACAGCCCATTTGGGCCTATCCAATTGGCCTGCCCAATGCCAATAGCATCCCAGGAAAGAAAATCAGTTTCGCAGGCAGTTCTTATGCCGCGAACAGAAGGTGTCATGGGTTTTGGATTAACTTGTATCGTGATTTGGGCTGTATCACTGTTACAATTTCCGATGATGGCAACGGCATACAAAGGTCCATTGAACGCTTGATTGATAGGGCCAAAATTCAAAGTATTTCCGCCGGGGCCGGCTAAAAAAGGACCTGAACCCCACACATACTGGGCTCCCGGGAAATTCAAGGCGGTTAAACTCAAGCTTTCACCTTCACAAAGCACCGAGTCACCGCTAATCACAGGCAAACCCGGACGCGGTTCTATGGTAATTTGGATGGTATCGTATCCAGGACAAGCATTTCCCGGACTATCCACCCGTAAAACATAGGTAAACGACTGAGGAGTCCCGCCGGTGTTGGACAATGCCAATTTTGGAGCAGCTATACCCGGATTGCTTAAGCCGGTAGCGGGAGTCCAAGAATAGGTGAAACTGGGATTGGCGTTGGTATCTCCCAGTTGAATGCTGTCGCCACTGCATGCTGTTTGACTTCCACCTCCAAAGGCTGAAGGGCGATAGTTTCTAATAAATACATTGCGAATGCTATGATTGTCGGTGGATTGACCAGTTGAAGCGGTGAATCCGAAATAGCCGGTATAGTTGACCAAAGCATTGCCGGTGAGCCTTAAAATATTATTGACATATACCTGAATTTGACCACCGTTGTATTCAATACGAGCTTGCTGATAACCAGTAGCCCGTAAGTATGCCTGAGAAAAAATGGTAGGTTGTGGAGGATTAGGACATTCGCTATAATTAGAAGTACCATTTCCAGTCCGAAGTTGAATCTCTGGGTTGTTGTTTTGTCCGCAATTGTCGAAGGTGTCGAACACGATCATAAGCCCCTGAGGATTAGC
>JAIXUI010000048.1 GCA_027484125.1 Bacteroidota bacterium
AAACAAGAAACCTAATAGTCCATAAGTTATCGGCATAGCTTGTGAACAAACGACTCTTTTACATATCGATGCGAGACTACATGAGCCTAATGAAAATTCAAATCCACTTTTACTTTATAGCGATTCTATCGATCTCTCCCAGCTAAACTAGCCCAAACAATTCTAAGTATAAAAAGGGGGGCTTATTGCTGATTTGCAAACATACTTGGCTTTTCTTAAGCCCTTTCTGTGAATCACCAGCTCTCCGCTATCCCCCTTTTTCACCCCCTAAACAGCTCCATTTTTGTTTTGAGTTCGTTGCCGAAGGCTTTTGAGACCAGGTTTTCGTGTTGTAGGCGGCCTATGATAATTCCGGGGGCTACTCTTAACTGTTGGGCGTATTCCGCTATTGCGGATAGGGTTAGGGGCAATTGACTTACGATGGCTTTCCAGTTTTTATCGTCTATCAACACTTTCGCAGCAAAGGCATTCGCTTCCTCTTCTTTCGTTTGATCCATTTTAGTTCCTTCTACGTGCTCTAAGAAAACATCCTTTTTGCCGTGTAAAATGAGGTGTGCGGCTTCATGAAAAAAGGTAAACCAAAAATGGTCGTTAGTTTTGAATCTACCCGAAAGCTGTATGAGGGGTTTATTGTGAAACCACCGTGCCGCTCCACTTATGGGCGCTTTGGGTAAGTTGGGCGTAAACACCACCGCAACCCCACATTGGGCACTAATAGTTTGTAATTGTTGCATGAAATCTTCAGGCATTAAAAAGGCTAATTCCTTAATTGATGTCAAAGCGTCTTTGAATTTCTTTTTATCAAATTCTGCCACTTCAATTTCATTTGCTTGTATTTCCCCTTTGCGCAACCAAGCTGAAATAGCCTGTGGACTTGGGGTGTGAGCCAAAGAAGCCCGAAAGGCCACGGAAATTTCTTCGTGTATGTAAATGCGTTTCCATTCCTCAATAGTTGCTACACCAAAGAATTTCAATAAACCTTCAACTAACAGATGCTTTTCTTTGGTGTTGGGTAACCAACCCAGTTTTCGCATTTCATTAATTGGAAAGTTTTTTAACCAATCTTTTTGCCTCTCAAACTCTTCCATTTGTTGTATCTCATAGAGCTCCTGTCGGTACGACTTTTCACTGTTTATCCAAAAGCTTGCAGGAATACCCAGCACATTTTCTAATTGAAAAGCAGTAGCCACCGTAAGAGGTTCCCTGCCTTTAATCAAATCATTGATTTTCTCTTTGGGTCTTCCCATTCGTTCGGCAAGTTCCGCTTGGCTCATGCCTATAAAATCGATGTGTTCCTGTATGGTATCTCCAGGTGAACATAGTAGTGATTTTACTATTTCAAGTGTGGTTGCCACGTCGTTTATGTTTTAATCTGTTTGTCAATGGTAATCTTCTATTCCGTTAATCTGAATTTTCGTCACCTCCTCCCAATTCAAACCGCCATCGTCTTTCTTGGGTATTGGGTCGTGGAGCGGC
This sequence comes from Bacteroidota bacterium, assembly GCA_027484125.1. Taxonomy (GTDB): domain Bacteria; phylum Bacteroidota; class Bacteroidia; order UBA7662; family JAIXUI01; genus JAIXUI01. Next base: position 1,477 of record JAIXUI010000048.1, read on the forward strand.
TCAAAGATCAGTCGGTAGTTTGGCGAAACATCCACCGCTAATTCGCCTTTTCGGTCGCCAGTCAGTTCATGACATCGTGCAGCCGGAATGGATCTCATTACTGCTAAATGGCTAGCATCGGTTAAGTTCTTAAGCCTCAATTTAATCTTAACAGCCAACTGTCCATAGGATTTTGCCATCGCCTTAGGGTCAGTAAGTTGCTTTTTAAGTTGTCGGTTTTTATAACTAATCTCCACTGCAATGATAAATATGATTAACGAATAAGGTTAACAAAAATAGCAAAAGGTTTTAAGCGGTCCAACAAGCCAACACCACAATCGGCACGTTTTTAAGCACAATTGAGGTTGTTCTTTTTAGATAGTGAACCGTCAAAAGGGATCTTTACCTACAGCTTTTGGCTTTTTCGCTTAATGGAAAGCGACATGATTTTTTATCAATGTATGGATTGAATGACATTCTCACGCAGTTAGTGTTTGATGAATGAGTAAAGATCTGGCACTACCCCATTTCCACTTCATACCCCCAACACCTTCCCTCTTTCACGAAAAAAGGCCGCGATTGCGGCCTTTTTGATTGGGTGGGGTTGTGGGGGTTAGGGGAGGAGGACTTTGAGGTATGTTTTGATTTCGCGTTCGACGGTTTTGAGTTGTTCGTTTAGTGTTTCGCGTTTGCTTCGGAGTTGTTTCAGGGTGGCTTGTGCAGCGTGATATTGGGTGTTGAGGGTGTGTAGTTGGGCTACTTGGGCTTCCCAGGCTTCGGTGCTGACGCTTTCTTCGTTCGGTTCGTAGTCGGTTACGTTTTTCAATAATACCGTAAAGCGCTCAATTTGGTCGAGGCGGTCGGTGAAACTCGATTGATAGGTGCTGCGTTTGTTGGGGCTGCTGCTGGTGGTGCTGTTGTTGGCAGAGCTGTCAGAGCTGCCGGGCTTGGGGTTGGTTTTGTTGCTGCCCAGGTGGTTGATCTGTCGGAACAGTTGCTCGAGGATGGCGTACTGGGGATGGTCTTCGCCTAGGTGAATGTTCAAGACCAGTCGGATTTTTCTGGCCAGCTTTAAGGTGTTTTGCATGGCTTGACGGCGGGCGTGGATGGTTTCGCCTTCATGCTGGTGTGCGGCTGCGAGTTGGTTATGTAAGGTTTTCAGCGCGTCTAATTGGGCTTGGAGTTTGGCTAACTTTAATCGGTCTTGGGTTGGATTCCAGCGGGTGCCGTAGCTGCTGACTTTCTTGATTAAAGCACCGAATTCGTTGATTTCCTTGGTAAAAATGAGATTGGTCATGATTGAAAATTTTAAGTAGGACGTCGTGCTACGCCCCGGAGGAGGATGTTTTTTTTGGCTTGCAGCACGGCAAGCGGGTTAAAATGTTGTGGTGGAGCCAGGATTCGCTCGACGCTCGCGAATCGCTCTCTGGCTATAGCAGCTCCAGGGATTGTCCGCATGCCGGATGCTGCGTAGAGGATGTAGGAGGATAAACGACTACCGTGCTTCCCTTGGGGTAGTGCGTTGAAGCCATGCATCAAAAGTGCGGATGAGGACGTCCCCCTCCAGGATGCTTGATCACCGAAGTTCTCTCTATACGAACCTGCAAGCCCATGATTACATAGGCCTCTGTAACGGGTTGCCGGCGGGAAGAATCCGCACCGGAGAAGAGAGAGGGCGTCGATTAACGTCCTCCCTGTTTAGACAATGAAGGTCGTAATCGGCTTGATGGTTTTACGGATGCAATGCGCCAGACAAACGTCGGGCCGCCCTGCCTTGCTGCAGTCGGGTCCACCGGGTTTGTTGTTCGTTGCGCTTGCGTTCATAATTCGAAAATAATAATCAGTTCTTAAACTCCAAATATCTGATGAATTTTTTTGTGGCGTATGAAAGAAGTGACATTCCCAGACCGCCGTTAACAATTCGTAATGAGATAATTGTTTCAAGCCCGTAGGGCTGACAGGTTAATAGAAACGTGGATAACCAATTTAAATAGCTCCGTAGGAGCGTCACCTTTGGCTCTGTTCCGCTCCTACGGAGCTGCTTAAAAATAGGTGCTGTTTTTCTATTAACCTGTCGCCCCGCTGGGGCTGAAAAATGGATGAATAATAGGTGCTTTATCTTGGTGGTTCCACCTAAAAGGAAAGTAAGGTGGTACGTATCCCATGCGTAATGGGTAAATAGAGGCTTGT
>JAIXUI010000068.1 GCA_027484125.1 Bacteroidota bacterium
ATCCGCCAAGGGTTTTTATCCTCACTTTGCGCCTTTGCGCCTTTGCGAGAGACTTATTTTGCACGCCAAGCCACCAAGGTTTTTTATCCTCACTTTGCGCCTTTGCGCCTTTGCGTGAGACTTATTTTGCACGCTAAGTCGCTAAGTCGCCAAGGGTTTTTATCCTCACTTTGCGCCTTTGCGGCTTTGCGAGAGACTTGTTTTACACGCCAAGCTGCCAAGGGTTTTTATCCTCACTTTGCGCCTTTGCGCCTTTGCGAGAGACTTGTGATAACCCCTTAATAAATCGCTTCGCGCTGTGCTTTGATTTCGGTGCTGCTGATGTACTCATCAAAGCTCATCAGCTTATCTACCACGCCTTTTGGCCCAATTTCTATTACCCTATTGCCAACGGTTTGAGCAAATTCATGGTCATGGGTAGCCAGCAAGAGCACGTGTTTCCAGTCTTTGAGGGAGTTGTTGAAGGCGGTGATGCTTTCCAAATCCAAGTGATTGGTGGGCTCATCCAACATCAAACAGTTGGCATTGGTCAGCATCATGCGGGAAATCATGCAACGCATTTTCTCACCTCCACTCAGCACATTCGACATTTTAAACACTTCCTCACCGGAAAAAAGCATTCGGCCAAGGAAACCTCGGATGTAGGTTTCATCTTTCTCTTTGCTGTATTCTCTTAACCAATCCACCAGGTTTTGAGGATTGCTGAAGTAAGGTGCATTATCGTTTGGCAAATATGAACGAGAAATAGTCTGTCCCCAAGTGAAGTCTCCAGTATCAGGCTGCAAACGTCCGTTTAACACCTCGAAGAAGGCAGAAATAGCCAACTGATTGCGCGACAAAAGAATCACTTTGTCTGTGCGGGTGAGTTTGAAACTGACCTTTCCGAACAACAGCTCTCCTTCGTTTCCGTGCACGCTTAAGTTATTGACCTCCAGAATCTGGTCGCCGCATTCGCGTTCCGCCTGGAAGATGATTCCCGGATATTTCCTGTTTGAAGGCGGAATAGCATCCACAACCAAACTATCGAGGAGTTTCTTTCTACTGGTCGCTTGCTTAGACTTCGAGGCATTCGCACTGAAGCGAGCCACAAATTCCTGAAGCTCTTTTCGTTTATCCTCAATCTTCTTGTTCTGGTCAGCCCGCTGGCGAAGTGCCAACTGAGAGCTTTCGTACCAGAAAGAATAGTTACCGGTGTAAAGCTGGATTTTTCCGAAGTCGATATCGGCCATGTGGGTACACACCGCATCGAGGAAGTGGCGGTCGTGCGAGACTACAATTACCGTATTCTGGAAGTCGGCGAGGAAGTTCTCTAACCACGTGATGGTTTCAATATCCAAGTCGTTGGTAGGCTCATCGAGCAGGAGAATATCGGGATTTCCGAATAACGCTTGTGCCAACAAAACCCGCACTTTTTCTTTACCATTCAAGTCCTTCATCAGGCTGTAATGGCGGGCTTCAGGGATACCGAGTTCCATAAGCAAGTTGGCGGCATCGCTTTCGGCATTCCAACCGTCTAACTCTGCAAACTGAGTTTCCAACTCTCCGGCACGGAGACCATCCGCATCCGTAAAATCTGCTTTGGCATACAAAGCATCTTTTTCCTGCATGATGTCCCATAATTTTTTGTTACCCATCATAACAGTATGCAACACCGAGCACTCATCGTACTCAAAGTGATTCTGCTTCAAAACCGACATGCGCTCTCCAGGGCTCATGGAAACATGGCCGGTGGTAGGGTCGATTTCTCCGGAGAGAATCTTTAAAAAAGTGGACTTTCCGGCGCCGTTGGCACCGATGAGGCCGTAGCAATTGCCGGGCGTAAATTTGACGTTAACGTCTTCAAAAAGAACGCGCTTGCCGTAGCGAAGCGAAACATTAGAAACCGTGATCATAGAATGCGGTGCGAAACTACGTTAGTTCCTTTATTTTTACCGCATCTTCGCTATAACGAATGGAATATAACACCACAAGAGTCCTGCTGCCGATCAAGGAATACGGCAGGAACGTCTATCTCATGGCTCAACATCTGCTCAAAATTGCCGATAAAGTAGAGCGTACCAAAGCGGCAACCACCGTTATTGAGGTGATGGCTCAATTGAATCAGGCCAGCAGAGACGCCTCCATCGACTTTCGTCACAAACTCTGGGACCATCTTCACATGATGTGCGGCTATCAATTAGACGTGGACAGCCCCTACCCTGCTCCACCTAGACCACTCGGCCAGGAACGTCCGGAAGCATTGCCTTACCCCAAAACCAATATCCGCATCAAGCATTATGGGAAAATCTTGGAGAAAATGATTGACAAGGCGCTAGAAATGCCTGAAGGTGCCGAAAGAACCCGCTTTGTGGAGCAAAATGCCAATATGATGAAGCATTTGTACCGCAACTGGAATAAAAGCATCATCAACGATGAGGAAGTTCTCAACGATTTGAAGACGCTGTCGAAAGGCAGGATTGTGATGACTACCGATCAAGTTCAACTGGAAGTGCTTAAAGATTTAAGCCCACGAGATTTGGCTACGGAAGGGCAACATCGCAACATGAGAAAAAAGAAGCCAAACAATAACAACAACCGAAATTTCTACCGCAAAAGGCCACGATGAGCAACAAAGCCGACGCATTCGAAGTAATTGGAGGGAAAAAGCTCTCCGGAACCATCATTCCTCAAGGTGCTAAAAATGAAGCCCTTCAAATTGTTTCAGCCGTTTTATTAACGGAAGAAGAAGTCACCATCCACAACCTTCCCGATATCCTCGATGTCAACAACCTCATCAAGCTGCTAGCCGATTTGGGCGTTGAAACCACGTGGATTGGTCCGGGCTCTTGCAAGTTCAAAGCGGCTAACGTCAACCTCGACTATTTAAACTCACCGGAGTTTAAAGCAAAAGGTGCCGCATTGCGTGGATCCATCATGATTCTTGGACCATTGCTTGCGCGTTTCGGAAGAGCCTTCATCCCCAAACCGGGAGGCGATAAAATTGGCCGACGCAGATTAGACACCCACTTCCTTGGCTTCGAAAAGTTGGGCGCACGCTTCAACTTCGACCCCAAAGAAGAAGTCTATCATGTTGATGCTTCTGAGTTAAAGGGAACATACATTTTGCTGGACGAAGCCTCGGTTACTGGCACCGCCAATGTGTTGATGGCGGCCTGTTTAGCCAAAGGCACCACCACTTTATACAATGCCGCCTGCGAACCCTACATCCAGCAGTTAAGCCGCATGATCAACAGTATGGGCGGAAAAATCTCCGGCATTGGCTCGAACTTACTCACCATCGAAGGGGTTGGTAGCCTGAAAGGATGTAGCCATACCATGCTTCCCGACATGATTGAAGTAGGTTCGTTTATCGGACTTGCCGCCATGACGGGCTCCGACATCACCATCCAAGGTGCAGGAATCCAACATCTTGGAATCATTCCTCAAGTCTTTAGCCGACTAGGCATTCAGATGGAGATGAAAGGCGACGATATACATGTTCCTGCGCAAGATCATTACGCCATCGACACCTTCATCGACGGCTCAGTGCTCACCATCGCCGATGCTCCTTGGCCTGGATTTACACCAGACCTGCTCTCTATCGTGCTGGTAGTTGCCACACAGGCCCGAGGTTCTGTCTTGATTCATCAAAAAATGTTTGAAAGCCGCCTGTTCTTCGTGGATAAACTCATCGACATGGGCGCCAGAATCATCCTTTGCGACCCCCACCGCGCTACAGTCATCGGCAACGACAAGCGATTCCCACTTCGTGGCATCCAGATGACGTCACCCGACATCCGCGCCGGAGTTTCCCTCCTCATTGCCGCACTTTCTGCCGAAGGGAAAAGCGTCATCCACAACGCGCACCAAATTGACCGCGGCTACCAAAACATCGATGGCCGTTTGAAAGCAATAGGGGCTCAAATTCGCCGCCTCGATTAACTTTTAACAATAATTTCCGAACAAACACGCTATTCTGGCACTTAACTTGTCAACGCCCAAGTTCGAATAAGAAAACATGAAAAAACTACTTGCTCTTTGTTTAGGCCTGTTCATCGGCCTAGCGGTTCAGGCTCAACCTGCCATCGGAACCAAAGCTCCGGACATTAAACTGAAAAATCCGGATGGAAAAGTGATTAAACTCAGCTCATTGAAAGGCAAATTGGTACTTCTCGACTTCTGGGCTTCCTGGTGCGGTCCATGTCGCCGCGAAAACCCGAATGTGGTTAGAGCGTACCAAGAGTTTAAAGACAAGAAATTCAAAAACGCCAAAGGATTTACCGTTTACTCGGTTTCTCTCGACACCAAACAAGAGGCCTGGGTGAAAGCCATTGCGGCTGACGGTTTGGAATGGAGCAACCACGTAAGTGACCTTGGCGGCTGGGAAAGTTCAGCCGGACAGCTTTACGGCGTTAACTCTATTCCAATGAGTTACTTAATTGACGGAGACGGAACCATCATCGCAACCAACCTACGCGGCCCGGCACTCGATGCCAAGCTGAAAGAGTTGATGAAGTAATCAAAACCGTACATAGAAAAGCCGGATTAGTTAGCTAGTCCGGCATTTTTTGTGTTTATGGAGGTGGTAAGAAGAGTTATTTAAGTAAAAAAATCAACCTCAAGCTTCATAAACGACCAACCTTTTTTTTTCTACAACTTGAAGAAAATAAGGGTTCTTAATTGCCTGTTGTTCCAATAAATCTACAGGACGCTGAAACAAATCTTGAAGAGCAAATTTTAATTCGAAATAATTATCTGCATAGTCCATTAATGGGATAGTAGGAGAAAACTCAACAATCAGATCAACATCACTTTCATCCTTAAACTTATCGGTTATGGCTGAACCAAACGCGAAGAGCGACTTAACCTGAAACCGCAAACAAAGTTGAGTAATTTCAGTTGAATGTTGATCTAGAATATTCATAAAACTCTGTGCGAGAATGGTTTAAACAAACAACGATGAATGAATTACTACCGCTGAATTTCTCAATTCAAATTTAGCAGTAAGAACACTTTTTTCATAAGCTTGTTAAATAGTAGCCACTGGATTATCATTACAAAAACCACCAAAGCATCATGAATCTTGTAGTCAATGCTGCTTAAACATCAACAAATGCTCCAACTCAAACCTGAAGGACTCTACTGCCCGCAAGGCGATTTCTACATCGACCCTTTGAGAAGTGTTCCGCGAGCGGTTATTACCATTAACCTCGCAGAAGTTGAATTTAGTGATATGTTGCATGAGCTCTATTGAGCTTATAATAAGGTATTCCTTCGGTTGAAATTGCACACCTGTCCTCTTCTTTAGAATGCTTGAAATGACTGTTTAGATTATTCATCTGATTGAGGACATTCACGTCATTAAAACCATTTTCTCCTTTTTCAGCACGACAGCAATGGTTGTCAATTCGATTCTTGTTCACTTTCCTGAGTGCCTATTTCTGGAAATCCTTGAGATCGAAAGAACACTTCATAATTGGCTTTTATATTGGCATGAAAGCTTTGAGGAAGCCTGGCCCAATCAAATAGCTCCACTATAATGGGCACATTGCAATCTCGAATTTGCTCTTTGAGGTCAAAAAAGAGATCGAAAGGCAATCGCTCCAAAGTTGGCGTTCTAATAACCAAGTCTAAATCACTGCCGTCGTGTGCTTTCCCATTTACCCTACTTCCATACGCCCACACTTCTATTGGAACAGGAACAGATTCAAAAAGGGTGGTCAAGAGCTCTTTATCTTTAGTTCTCAGAATCATCGGGAAGCCTTTTGATGGATGCTACTAACAGCTTGGCGTCTTCAATAAACTGTGGTAATAACACCAGTGTTTCTTCTGCAAAATTGACCCCATAGTCATGCGCTGTATGATTGCGGTTATCTCGGTAAATAAGAAAGCGCTCACATAATTCAGGCGTAATGACGGATTTCAATACTGCATGCTTGAACACCTCCTTAAAATATAACCGATCTACTGCTTGATGCGAATGAAAGAAAGGCTTTAGCGCTTTTCTCAAGAGCTTTCCACACTGCTCTAAGATTATCTCAAACTCTTTAACGGAAGCCGACCTGTAGATATCGAAAGCTATTTCTTCTTGATTGGTTTGTGTTAAAAGCGAGTAGGATTGCTCCAATGTTTGTATGCAACGTTCTAAAAAAGAAGTGTCTATGCTGCTCATTGGAAATAATTGAAAGATTACCCGGTTCGATTTGGCTATAAACGAAGGTAAGTCAACCTCTTCTCCCTTCCAAAAAATCAGTCTGTGAATAAGCGAGCGATCAACCTCCTTTTATCCCGGAAGTGAAATGACCCTTGGTTGCTCTTGAATCCGATAGGAGAAAATGCAATAGAAGCACTTCAAACAATAACTATGAAGTTGCTTGACTAGAAATTTGCAGCAAAAACAAAACGTTCCGAATTAGCCTTGTTGTTAGTAATACAGATTTTCTCACCTTCGACTTGGCCAATCTTTACTTTTTTCGGTTTCTATTTGAAGTATGCTAACGCTCAAACCTGAAGGACTCTACTGCCCGCAAGGCGATTTCTACATCGACCCTTGGCGACGAGTTCCGCGAGCGGTCATCACCCACGCACATGCCGATCACGCCCGAACCGGCATGGAGCATTACTTGGCTCAAGAACAGAATGAATCCATCCTTCGGTTGAGATTGGGGAAAAACATCCAGTTTCAGGGGCTACCCTTTGGCGAGAAAATCCATGTAAATGGGGTACAAATCAGCTTTCATCCTGCCGGGCATATTCCGGCATCTGCTCAAGTAAGGCTAGAATACCAAGGCGAAGTTTGGGTGGTCACCGGCGACTATAAACTACAAAACGACGGGTTGAGTGCTCCGTTCGAAACCGTTAAATGCCATACGATAATCACCGAATCAACCTTCGGAATTCCGGCATACCGCTGGACCGACTCTGAAAGCATATTTGAGGAAATCAAGCGGTGGTGGGCCGCCAACATCCGCGATGGAAAATCTTCTCAACTCACAGCGTACTCCCTCGGTAAAGCACAACGGCTCATCATGGGGCTTCAGAATGGCCCCGGACCTTTGTTCGTCCACCCAACTATTGCGCAAAACAACCAAGCGTTGATTCGGGATGGATTCAAGATTCCCGATGTCCCCGCCATTCATGCTTCCGTAGATCCGGAAACCCGCAAGCAAGCCTTGGTCATCGTTCCTCCCTCCGGTGAAGACAACGCCATTCTCAAAAAGTGGGGGGAGCGGGAAGAAGGTGTTTGCTCAGGCTGGATGGCAGTAAGAGGTCAAAGAAGAAGAAACAACGTCACAAGAGGCTTCGTACTCTCCGATCATGCCGACTGGAACGGCTTGCTCGAAGCCATAGACCAAAGCGGCGCAGAGCGCGTGCTGGTTACCCACGGCTATTCGGATATTCTATCCAGATTTTTGCGAGAAAGTAGAGGTTTGAATGCGGAAGTTTTGCGCACCGAATTTGGAGGAGATGAATCATGAAGTTGTTTACCGCTTTATTTGAGCAACTCGACCGCACCACTTCTACCAGCGAAAAACAGCGCTTACTCACGGACTATTTTAAGCAAGCCAATCCCGAGGATGTGCTTTGGACCATCGCACTTTTTGCCGGGAAAAAACCGCCCCGCAGCATCACTTCTACGCAACTCAAAGCCTGGGGAGCCAGAGAAGCCGGACTTCCCGATTGGCTTTTCGAATTAACCTATCACACCATTGGCGACTTAGCCGAATGTATTTCACTTGTGCTACCCGAAAAGCCAAGCACCAATCCACTAAGCCTACAAGCGTGGATGCTTGCACTCACCCAGCTGAAGTCGGCATCGGCGGAAGAAAAAGAAGCCTTTGTGTTGGAGGCATGGAGCACTTTGAATCGGGAAGAAGTGTTCATCTTCAATAAGTTAATCACCGGTGGATTTAGAATTGGCTTAAGCCAGGGCAGCTTAGTTAAAGCTTTAGCTGCGCATACCGGGTTAGCAGAAGCTTCTATTAAATACTGCTTAGCAGGAAATTGGTCACCCTTGGATACGACCCTCGAGCATTTACTCAATCCAGAAAAGCTCAAGGAAGATCCGTCCAAACCTTATCCTTTATGTTTAGCTTATGCCGTTGAATCCACCTTCCAGGAAAGCTATCCAGCAAGTGATTTCGCAGCGGAACTCAAGTGGGACGGCATTCGGGCTCAAGTGATTCACCGCAACAACGAGGCTTTTATCTGGAGCCGGGGCGAAGAGTTGATAACCCACCATTTTCCTGAAATAATCACCGCCATAAAACAGCTTCCAAACGGTTTGGTATTGGATGGAGAGCTGCTGGTTTGGCAAGAAGAAAAGCCAGGAACCTTCCTGGAACTTCAAAAAAGAATCAACACCCAAAAGCCCTCTAAAAAGCTGCTTCAAACCCATCCTGTAGTATTGATGGCTTATGACTTATTGGAATATGAAGGCGAAGATTGGAGAAGCAAACCTTGGAAAGAGCGTCGGGAAAAACTTGAAGCAATTGCCGTTCATTTCCCAGAGAATTTCTTACTAAGTGAAATAAAGACCTCTGATGACTGGGAAACCTTGACCGCTTGGCGGGCAGAGGCTAGACAAGTAGGTGCCGAAGGGTTGATGCTGAAAAATATCCACAGTATTTATGGAAGCGGAAGAACGAAAGGACTTTGGTGGAAGTGGAAACTAGACCCTTACACCGCCGACATGGTGCTGCTTTATGCGATGGCCGGGCATGGCCGACGCGCCAATTTATACACCGATTTCACCTTGGCGGTGAAAGACGGAGCGCAGTTGGTTCCGGTAGCGAAAGCCTATTCCGGATTAACGGACGCCGAGATCAAATCCATTGATGCTTGGATAAAAGCCAACACCCTCGAGCGATTTGGACCAGTTCGCAGTGTAAAAGCCGAGTTGGTTTTTGAAGTAGCCTTCGAAGGCATCAACCTAAGCAACCGGCATAAAGCCGGTGTAGCACTCCGCTTTCCAAGAATTCAGCGCTGGCGCACCGATAAGACCGCTCAGGAAATCGACACTCTGGACCACCTAAAATCCCTCACCACCGTTTCCTGAATGAATCATTATCCACTTATCGACCATCCACAACCCCGAAGGGGTTGAACATCAATAACCAGGCAAGAAATGCCTGATAAACAACAACCCACACCCATCCTCAACCCCGAAGGAGTTGAACATCAATAACCAGGCATGAAATGCTTGGTAAACAACAACCCACCCCCATCCACAACCCCGAAGGGGTTGAATATCAATAACCATGAGTGAAACTCATGGAATACGAATAAAACAAAGCCCCCCAACCACAACCCCGAAGGGGTTGAACATCAATAACCATGAGTGAAA
>JAIXUI010000163.1 GCA_027484125.1 Bacteroidota bacterium
CGTGCAGTTGATATACGAGATAACTAAATGGTGAGGATTAGCTTTTTTAAAAGCTGAGAAAGCATCAGCAGGAGCTGAGTCCGCCAAAGAACAACCAGCATTCAGATCTGGCAAGAGCACAGTTTTCTCCGGGTTCAAAATTTTCGCAGTTTCTGCCATAAAATGAACGCCAGCAAACAAGATGACATCAGCGTGGGTAGCAGCCGCTTGCTGAGCAAGACCTAAGCTGTCGCCGATATAATCTGCGATATCTTGAATATCTCCCGTTTGGTAATAGTGCGCCAGAATGATTGCATTCTTTTCTCGCTTGAGTTGATTGATTTCATCTACCAAGTTGAGGCGAGGCGAAACCGGTAAATCGAGGAAGCCGTTTTCTTCGAGCTTTTCCACAGCGAACTCCAGGTTACTCATGATTATTACTTTTTTTTAAAAAACACACCAACCATCATCAAGGTGTGGAAATGGGGTAAAACTTTTGAAAAAATACTTTTGAAAGAAGCTATTCACATTTTGGGATTGCTTATCCACAACAGTTTAAGAGTTAGCTTCATGATTTACAGAGAGATGCAACGTTATTCACATGAGTGTGGAAAAAGTTGAAAGAGCAGAATCGGGGTGAAAGCCATGATAACAAGAGGTGGAAAACTATTTGACCTTGTGGAAAAGCAGGGTACTTGATGCTCTACTGTCCTTTTTCTGATACATCCATGCACATAAGGCGGAAGTTAGGCTCATCTTTTCCACATCGAAACGGAGGATATCCACATTTAAGGCACAGGATCGTAGCCATGACCACCCCATGGATGGCAGCGAGCGATGCGTTTAATAGCAAGCCAAGCACCCTTAAAGGCACCATGTTTATGAACGGCCTGAAAGGCATACGACGAGCAAGTAGGACTATACCGACAACTATCGGGAAGCCAGGGCGAGAGCAGGAGTTGGTAAGCTTTAATCAAGCCTAGTAGCAACCAGCGCATGGTAGTTTATTTTTTGACTGATTTTAATCCAGGTTTTTTCAACCGTATGAAAAGGAGGCAAATCCTGATGAATATAATGGAGGGCAATCAAAAGAAGTTCCTGAGAGGCCTTAGCTTCCAATTCAAGATTTTCAGGAAAATGAAGGCGGAAAGCTTCTCGCAATAGTCTTTTGACGCGATTCCGATCTACGGAATGCTTGAATCTTTTTTTGGAGACATTTACCAGTACCTGAACCCCAGGATTATCCGCATGTTGAATGCGGATAATTTTTGCTCTTAAGGGAAACAAAAAAAAATCAGTGCCGCCGGAATGCAGAACTTCTATGAGTTTTCTGCTTTTCAGCCGCACTGATTGTGGAAAGAGGGGTGGCCTGGTATGATCAGACCCGCCGTTCATATCAGAACTTATGGCGCTTCTCGTCGGAGACGGTCAGCTTTTTACGGCCTTTGGCTCTCCGGCGGGCAAGTACATTTCGGCCATTGGCCGTGGCCATCCGCTCGCGGAAGCCATGCTTGTTCCTTCTCTTTCTGAGTGAGGGTTGGAATGTGCGTTTCATTGCCGTTTATGATAGGAGTGCAAAGGTAACTTATCTGCAAACAAAATCAAATCTAAAAGCAAGATTAAATGAAGTTATCGACAAGTTTTCAAGACTTTCTCTTGGTAAGCAACACTACATTTTCCACGTGTGCAGTGTGAGGAAACATGTCTACAGGCCTCCAAGACGTTACTTCGTAGAATTCTTCCATCATTTTGAGGTCTCTTGCCTGGGTAGCAACATTACAACTCACGTACACAATTTTTTCTGGCGATAGTTTAATTAATGTTTCAACTACATCAGGATGCATACCAGCACGAGGAGGATCTGTTACAATTACATCGGGTTTGCCATAGCGAACAGCAATGTCAGGCTTAAGCAGGTCTTTCATGTCGCCGGCTAGAAAATCGACATTGTTAATTTGATTGAGCGCTGCGTTTTTATGAGCGTCTTCAATAGCTTCTGGCACTGACTCAATGCCTAGAACACGTTTGGCATGTTTGGCAAGGAAGAGCGAAATCGTTCCGATTCCGCAATAAAGGTCGTAAACAGTTTCGTTTCCTTTTAAACCTGCATAATCCAATGCTTGTTGGTATAAGCGCTCTGTTTGTTTGCTGTTGGTTTGAAAGAAACTCTTTGGACCAATCAAGAAGTTCAAGTTGCCGATGGTTTCGGTTAGCGTAGCCTCACCATGATAAAGGTGAATTTCTTGATCGTAGATGCTATCGTTCTTTTTGGTATTGACGATGTATTGGAGCGAAGTGATGGCCGGGAAACGTGTTTTCATCATTTCCAAGACTTTTTCTCTGTTTTCTTCTTCTTCTCCACCAAACATGACCGTAACCATCCAATTTCCTTTCAGGTTGTTGCGCAGGCTCAGTTGGCGTAAACATCCATGATGTTCGGCAACATCATAAAAACTGATGTTATGTTCAATCGCAAAATCATAAACGGTATTTCGGATTTCATTGGCCAATCCATCCATCAAGTGGCAGGCTTCAATATGAAGAATCTTGTCCCATCGTTTGGGGATATGAAAACCTGCGCCCGGAAGTTCTTTCCGATCCCTACTGACTTTCATTTCTTCGGGAGTAATCCATCGTTTATTGCAAAAGGCAAATTCTAGCTTATTTCTGTATTGATAATGTAGTTCGCTACCTAGAATAGGTTGTGGAGCAGGAAGTTGAATTTTACCTAGTCTTTGCAAGGTTTCCTCTACCTGTTCCTGTTTGTATTGGAGTTGTTGGGCGTAATCCAAATGTTGCCATTTGCAGCCTCCACAATAGCCGAAGTGGTTACAAACAGGGGATACTCTTTCCGGGGAAGGCATTTTAAGCTGTTCAATGGAGGTAACCATGAAAGAGCTTTTATCCTGAAGCACTCGTAAATCGGCCACATCACCTGGCGCACCGAATTCAACGAAGGCTACCTTATCCCCTATTCGAGTTACAGCTTTTCCCTCGGAAGCGAAACCGGTGATGGTAACGTTTTCGAGAATTTGATTTCGTTGGTTGCGCGGCATATCAGACAGCAAGACTCTGATTCATGAGTCTGCCAGAGTCTATCAGTTTAGCGAGTGGTTTACTTTCCAAAACTCTTTGGAAGGAGCGCACATGATTCAGGTTGTGGGTATCGGTACCAACGAGCGAGATCATGTTTCTTTCAATTAGCTTTTCAGCTATTTTCTTCGCCATTGGTGAGTAAGCTCCAATGAGCGAACCAAGGTTAAGTTGGAAGACTACTTCAAAATCGAATAGTTCTTCGTACTTCCTAAAGTCGTTGTAATAATAAGTATAACGTTCAGGGTGAGCCAGAACAGGTTTGTAACCTTTGATTTTCATGTCAAAAATGAGGCTTTTGATTTCAACCGGCTCATTGATGTACGAAAGTTCAAAGAGCACCATTTTGTTGCCGAAAGTCAAGAGATTATCGGCTGCACAGAGTTTTGTCAGATTTTCGTCTGAGTAGTATTCTGCGGCAAAGCTTAGAGGAATTTTAAGACCTTCTTCTTTAAGCTTTGCTTTTATCTGGTTTACCGCATTTCCAATGGTTTCAGGCGTATTGCGGTAATAATCTTGCATAACGTGCGGAGTAGTGATGAACTGCTCATAGCCCAATTCGCGTAAAGCTTTGATGAGGGCAACTGATTCTTCAGCACTTTTTGAGCCGTCGTCAATTCCTGGAGCCAGATGGCTGTGCATGTCAACCCGAAGGGCTGATAAATCTTTGACAGCATTGCCTTTTGAGGCAAACAAATTTTTGAATAGTTGAATCACTTCAAGCAAAAGTAAGGGCTAAAAAGTTAGGCATAAAATAAAAACACCCGCCGGAGCGGGTGTGAGAGGATTAGCAGTGTTGGTTGAAGGCTTCTGATAGATTTTGAGCAATCATATCAGCGGCTCTACCTTCAATATGATGTCTTTCAAGCATGTGAACCAGTTTTCCATCTTTAAACAGTGCAATGGAAGGTGAAGAAGGAGGAAAAGGAAGCATGTACTCACGAGCACGATTCACGGCTTCAGTTTCCATACCGGCGAAAACTGTAACGAGGCGAGTTGGCTTTTTCTCTGCCAGTTCAACGGCCTTTTTTACACCTGGACGTGCATTGGCTGCAGCGCAACCGCATACTGAATTAACTACTACGAGGGTAGTTCCTTCTTTCTCATTCATCAACTGATCAACAGACTCTGGGGAAAGTAATTCGGTAAATCCAGCTTCTGTGAGATCCTTTCTCATTGGGCTCACCATGAATTCGGGATATGATGCCATCATTGTTTTATTTAGATAGTTTACAAACAGCGAGGTTTAGCAAATGGTTCACTTGACATCAATGTCAAACTGAACGAGGTTGATAAATTCTCTGATTCTGGCTTCTAGCTCTTGTTCAGTGAGGCTATCGAGGCGCTCAGTACCAAATTTTTCGACGCAGAAAGAAGCGAGTGCAGAGCCATAGATGATGGCATTTTTCATGTTATCAAACGAGATGTCTCCTGTTTTTGCAAGATAACCAATGAAGCCACCTGCGAAGGTATCGCCTGCTCCGGTGGGGTCGAACACTTCTTCCAGAGGAAGTGCTGGTGCATAGAAAACGTGATTATCATGGAAGAGTAGCGCACCATGTTCACCTTTTTTAATGATGAGGTAACGAGGACCCATACCGGTGATTTTTCTTGCCGCTTTTACCAAAGAATATTCACCAGAAAGTTGGCGTGCTTCCTCATCGTTGATGGTGAGGACATCTACCATTTTAAGGGTTTCTTTTAATTCATCAAGGGCAACATCCATCCAGAAGTTCATGGTATCCATGACAATGAGTTTCGGACGGCGGTGTAGGCGTTTGATCACGGATTGCTGAACCGCCGGAGTAAGATTTCCGAGCATGAGGTATTCGCAATCTTGGTAGCTATCAGGGATGATAGGATCGAAATTAGCGAGTACGTTGAGTTCGGTGGCGAGGGTATCGCGGGTATTCATATCGAGGTGATATTTACCAGACCAGAAGAAAGACTTTTCGTCATGTTTGATCTGAACACCCTCGGTATGGATGCCTTTGCTATTCATTTGTTGTAGTTTTTCTGCTGGGAAATCGTAGCCAACAACAGAAACTGCTTTAACAGGTTGAGCGAGGAAGCTGGCGGATTGTGCAATATAAGTTGCAGCGCCACCGATGATTTTGTCTGTTTTTCCGAAAGGGGTTTCAATGGCATCGAAAGCCATGGTGCCCACCACAATGAGGCTCATCTTTAAAAATTTGCTGCAAAGATGCAGTCTTCTGATGAATAGTTACACGGATGATGAAGAACCAGCTAGGTGTTTGGGCGTAGATGGTATTTGAGATAAGGTTGGTAAGCCATTCGCGTTAGGTGCCTAGCGGGCAAGCGAAGCTTGGTACGGGGTGGTGGCAGATAAGTGGAAGAAAACAGGAGTGTGTAAACACCACCCCGTACGGAACCCCGCAAGGGACCGACCCCGTGGATGAAGGCCGAAGGCCGCCACGGGGTAACGCCCAAATCATTGAAAAATAGAGGTTTATAAAGCTTTTTGTTGAGATTAGGCTGGGGATAAAATGACAAAAGGCCGGTAAAAACCGACCTTTTGAAGCTCCCCGAGCTGGGCTCGAACCAGCGACCCTCTGATTAACAGTCAGATGCTCTAACCGACTGAGCTATCGAGGAGTGTGTCCCTTTCGAAACGGACTGCAATAATAGAAGATGAATTCTAAAAATGCAACCCGTGAAAAAAAATTTAGTTTCCGAAATAACTAAGAATTTCCCAGGGAAAGTTTACCGCGAATGCTTGAAACTTCTCAGCTACAATACTTTGCGGGCTTACGAGCAGAATGACAAAGCATACTGTCCATACTATGAGAAAAACCACTAAGAAGCCGACCTTCCATGCCTTTCGGATGGTTTTGCGATCTTCTTCAAAGGTTCTGACCTTGTCGAGTTCTTTTAGTTCTAATCTCACTTCACAAAGATGGGAAGTCAAAAACTTACACTTGGGAATAGCCCATCAATTAGATAAAAAAATCGACAGGTTATGAATTCCAATACATCCAAGAGGCTTCAGCCTGAAGATGAAGCATTTCAAGACCGTTTTTGGTAATGGCTCCAGCATTTTTTGCAGCAGCAAGTAGGGATGTTTCGGATGGATTATAGATGAGATCGAAAACAAAGTGTTGGCTGGTGAGGCCGGTTATCGGAAATGGTGGCATGAGATGCTGATTTGGATACATACCTACCGGCGTGGTGTTGATGATAAGTGGAAATTGTTGGATTAGCTCAGGACTTAGAAAATCCCAGGTATAATCGCCGTTTTCAGGATTTCTGGAAACGGTCATAGAGGAGATGCCTGAGAGTTGTAGGGCATACCTTACCGCTTTGGAAGAACCGCCGGAGCCTAAAACCAGTGCCATAGAAGGAACATTGGTTCCAAGCCACTTCATCAATGATTCCCGAAAGGCGTCTGCATCGGTGTTATGGCCGGTTTTACTTCCGTCAGGATTGATTTTAACACAATTGATGGCGCCAACCGCTTGAGCTGTTTCGGTTAAGTTATCCACCAAGGATAAGGCAGTTTCTTTAAAGGGAACCGTAACGTTGAATCCTCTGAGGTCAGGATTTAGGAGAAGCCATGTTTTGAACTCCTCTAAGGAAGCAACAGAGGCCAACAGGTAGTCAGCCTCTATTTTTAGCTGTTTGAATTTGTCGCGAAAGTAGGTTTGTGAGAAAGAGTGGCCTAGCGGAAACCCCCAAAGGGCAAAGGTGATCATGACCGACGAAGTCGGGCTTTGATGAATTCAATGACGATGGGCAGTAGCGAAAGACCGATGATGGAGAAGACTACGAG
Organism: Bacteroidota bacterium; assembly: GCA_027484125.1. Lineage (GTDB taxonomy): Bacteria > Bacteroidota > Bacteroidia > UBA7662 > JAIXUI01 > JAIXUI01. Next base: position 6,863 of record JAIXUI010000163.1, read on the forward strand.
TTCGAAGTTTTCTTTTACGATTGGAAGCTGTCCAAAGAAATAACCGGCGAGCGTAAGCGAGAGCACCCAAACTAATCCACCACCGATGTTGTAGGAGAAGAATTTGGCATAATCCATTTTTCCAACACCTGCAACAAATGGTGCAAGGGTTCTCACAATAGGGACGAATCGAGCGATAACGATGGTTTTAGCTCCATAATCGGCGTAGAAAGATTCAGTTTTGGCGAGATGTTCCGGCTTAATGATGGGTTTACCGCGGAAGGTGAGCTTCATCAGTTGTTTTCCGAAGAATTTCCCGATGAGGTAATTGGTAGCATCGCCAAGAATTGCTGCAATTGAAAGCAGGATGAGGAGTGTTAAGAGGTTAAAGTCGCCTTTTGCCGCAAAAGAACCAACAGCAAACAGGAGGGAATCTCCGGGAAGGAAAGGCATAACCACAACACCTGTTTCTACGAAAATGATGAGGAATAAAATCCCATAGGTCCATACTCCATACTCTTGAATAAAACTGGAGAGATGCTGGTCGAGGTGAAGTAAGAAGTCGAGTAAATTATGAAGCAGCTCCATTAGGAAAGGTTAAGAAAATGGTGGAAAGTATCGGAGCGAAGACCGAGGCGGAGAGTTTCGAGCGGAATAACCTCTTGGGGAGCGATGTTTCCTAAGTTAACGTTGGATCCGCAAAGTTTCACGAACCAAGTTTGCTGTGCTTTTAAAGGTGCTTCCCAAATAATTTGTTCGGCTTCAATTTGGGTTAGGATTTCATCAACGAGACCGGAGCGCACCTCGCCTGTACCACGAAATATCCCCACGTTACCTGCTTCTCTGGCTTCTGCAATCACTTTCCAGGCACCGGCCTGCAATTCACTTTTCATCATGGCAATCCATTTATATGGAGCAATGATTTTCTCTGCGTCTTTTGAGCCCACTTCGGAAAGCACGGTTCGGCCATCTTTTACAAGCGTTTCTATGAAACGACATTTCTCATCATGCGGAATTTCGAGAGAGCCGTCGGATACTTCTACGAAAGTCATATCGAATTTATCGAGCACTTTTCGGTAATCATCAAACTGTTGACGAACGACAAAAGCTTCAAACAAAGTTCCGCCAAAGTAAACTGGAATGCCGGATTTGCGATAAACAGCTAATTTTTCGGGGAGATTAGGCGTCACATAAGAAGTTGCCCAACCAAGTTTTACTATATCAATATAAGGGTCAGCGACGGAAAGGAGATTTTCTGTTTCACGTATGCTTAATCCTTTGTCCATGACCATGGTGAGGCCAGAAGTTCTGGGCTTGTTGGTTCTTTCGGGGATGTTTTTTAAAGCGTAATGCATAGTCTTTAATCAGGAGCGGTAAGTTTCAATCAAACGGATGAAATCAGGATGATTCATAGCCGTTTCAGAGTAATCAAAAAAGAGGGAGTGATTGTCGTAATTAAGGAAAAGGGCGTTTTCCAGGGCATCACGAGCCTCGATAAGGAAGCCCCAGTCGAGCATGACTCCGGCATATCGGTAAAGGAAATCATCTTCTTTAGGATGAAATTCGAAACCTTTATTGAGCACTAGCAGTGCTTCAGGCATGTTTTGTAGCTCACCGGCAAGCAAAATGGCAAAGTCCACTCGAGCCTCCATGAATCTAGGATCAATGGCGAGTGCGGCTTCATAGCACGTTCGTGCTTGCTGAAAGAAGCCCAGGTTTTCATATACTTCGCTTAGGCTGTACCAGAATTCTTCCACCTCTGGATTAATTTCCAGGGCTTTCTTGATGAAAGATTCAGACTGAAGGAAATTTTCGTTGATAAGGCTACAAATTCCCAGACCAAACCAACCATCAGCGAGCAGGCGATCGGTTTCTACAGAACGCCTATACCAGTAGGTAGCTTCGTCGATTTGGTTAAGTTTCTCGTAGCAAACGCCTATTCCACAAATAACGGAGGCATTTTTACTGTCTTCTTGGTGGGCAGCCATTAGCATTTCCAGCGCATCTTTATATTTCCCCATATTGAGAAATACATTGGCTTTGGTATAAAGCGCAAATTGATGTTTGGCATTGATTGCGAGGCAGTAGTCGAGCGCATCAAGGGCTTCTTCAAACCTTCCGTTCCGGTTGAGGATATTGGAAAGTTGGTACCAGGCTTGGTCGTTGAAAGGGTCTTCGTCGATGAGTTGTTGGAAGAAGGCTTCACCAGCATCCCAATCTGGGAGTTGGGCATAGCACCAAGCTATTTCGTCGAGGACGGCATTGTCTTGAGGATTTAACTTGAGAAAGAGCTGATAATAATAAATGGCCTGAGAGAATTTACCCCATTCGAGGTAGGCGTTTCCAAGGCAAGCATACACTACATCAACCTGGTCTTCGGCGAGTTCTTCGGCTTTTTTATAATGTTGAATGGCTTCTTGGTACTCTCCTCTTATTTCGAAGGCAGAGCCTTTGGTTAGTGGAATTTCGTGATTATGAGGTTCCAGAATTTCGGCTTGTTTGAGCCAATCAAAAACGCCGGATATATCGCTCTTGGCGAGGCATAGCTGAGCTTTTTTAATGAAGAAAATAGCAGAAAATGGATTTTGCCTAAGGCCCATGTCTACTACTTTCTCAGCCAGGTCCGCTTTGTTGTGTGCGATGAAATAATCGAAAAGTTCTTCTAGTGTTTCTGAGTCAAAGAAAGCCCGCTCCTCCCCTTTTAGCATGGCTTCGAAACGTTCTGCCGAAGGTTTCAGCTCATGGTCATCGAATTCCGGGGGAAGGTTGTTAAAATCCAAGGCCTGAACAATTAGAACGTTATGGTCAAAGGTAGGTAAATAAGCGGGAATGAGCCGAAATCGAAAGGGTAAAAAAAAACCGCTTTCGTTGGAAAGCGGTTTTTTAAAGCATTGAAGAATGCTTATTTCATATCAGCATTGATATATTCTTCCGGATTACCACCATTCATTTTGTAAAGAACAGCTACTACTTTGAGGTCAGCAGCTTTTTGACCGGCAGGGATGGTGTATTCAGCAGACCCGCTAATGGTTTGATTGGCAGTGTAGGCACTAGCTGCGGAGAGGACTTTACCCCAAGCATTGTTGTTACATTCAGCACGAAGAACGTGTTTGTGATTGTAGGTTCCACCACTAATACCTGCTTGGCTATTAGCAACATTGTCTTCAATCACATAATATGCGATGTTATAAACACCGGATGCTGCTTTAAAGAATTTAACGGCACTATTAACGGTTAGTTTATCACCGCTGATGGTTTTCTTGATGGCGACACCTGCAACAACTTCAGCTGGTGATTTAGCTAGCATGGCATTGACAGCGGAGTTCATTTGGCTGGTACCTTGTCCGAACTTAGAAACTCCAACTGCGAATGCAGGGACACCACCTGAATCGTTCAAGTAGTTATTGATAGGTCCACCAACCGGAACATCTAAATCATCGCTAGTAGTAGCTTTTACTCCGAATACTTTGGTGCTATCTATTTTAATAGCATTGTAAAAAGCAGGGATTCCCCAACTTCCGCAAGGCCCACACCAAGTTGCGGACATATTGAAAACAACAGTTCGCTGCACATTGGTTGGATTTAAGCCACCAGAGTTTGATGGATCTGTTGGAAGGGATCTTTCATCTTTGGTGCAAGAGGAAATTCCCCAAGCGGCTACACCCGCTAGCAGTAGTAAAAAAATTTTTTTCATGGGTCTGGTTTAATTAATCCAAATGTAAAAAAATGGTTTTTACTATTTCAAGCGATAAATGTTAAAAAAACGCCATAAAAAAGGCGTCTAATTAACTAATCCTGAGGCAGTTTCTGAGGTGCAAGTTCAAAAGCTTTCATTACCTCTGATAGTAGGTCTGGATTTTCTTCGAAAGCATGACCAATGACAGCAAGGTCAGCGCCTGCCATGAAAGCTTCTTGCAATTGGCGGGCAGTTCTAATTCCGCCACCTACAATAAGCGGATTGGTTATAAGCCTGCGTACTGCCGAGATGGTAGCAGGGTTTACAGGATTTTGAGCACCACTTCCAGCGTCGAGGTAGGTAATTTTATGCCCTATTTGTGCTCCTGCTAGTGCCGTAACAGCGGCGATGTCTGGTTTGTTGGCAGGTATAGGAGTAGTATTGCTGATGTAAGAAACGGTGGTTGGTTTTCCTCCATCAATCAATATGTAGCTGGTTGATAAAATTTCGAGGCCGGATCTCATCAAAGCAGGAGCCGCCGCCACATGTGCTCCGATAAGAAATTCCGGATTTCGACCGGAAATGAGGCTAAGGAGTAAAATGCCGTCAGCAGAAGGGGTAATTTGATTGATGCTTCCTGGAAAGAGAATAATAGGGATGTTGGAGTTATCTCTAATTATACGAATCGCTACTTCTGTTTGGTCAGAATGAAGCAAGCTTCCGCCCACAAAAAAATAATCAATACCGTAATGCACAGCTTTTTTGACCAACTCAGAGAGATGATCAATTTTGTCTGGGTCAACGAGAATGGCAATCTGCTTTAATCCCTTTACTCTTGCCAACTCGAGATTTGCGTAAATTCCCGGCATTGTTACAAATTAACGGCTTTCACCTTGATTGAACAAACGCTACTATGAAGCACAGTCCAACGTCCATCATCATTTCATGGTTATTCCTTTTTCTATTAGCTCCAATTTGGGCTTATGCAGGTGGTCCGTCCGTCCATTCGGGCAAGCATCAACCCGCTTATTTTTTCTCTTGTAAGGAACAAGCCACTAACCTTTGGGAAGGTCGTTGGAATGGTGTTAGGGTTTATATTTCCAAGTCGGATATTCGCTTTTCGTGGATTCATGCAGCTTCTGTAGCTGAGATTCACAGCTCAAACCCGATGAATAGGCTGGGTAAAGTGGTTTCAGGAAGTGCTTTGTTTTTAGATTTTCCTCGCAGTTTGCCCATTGAACCTGAACCTTTAGAAGGTGCTAAGTTCATGGTCAATGTTAACCTTTCAACATCGAGTTTTTCCTCTCAAGCATGGAGAGGCTGGCAAACTAGGAATTTGTGGCCCGGTGTGGATTATCGGGTTGAGGTGGTGGATGAAGCGCTGAAATCGACCTTTTACCTCCGTGCGGGTGTTGACCCAGAGGTAGTCAGATGGCGTTACCAAGGAGCAAAATCGTTAAAGATTGCACAGGACAAATTACTGATTGAAACAGAGGATGGCAGAATGGAGGAACAGCACCCCCTTGTTTATCAGATGATCAACGGGAAGCGCAAGGAAATTCCAGCATCTTTCCATATACAAGCCGGGGAAATAGGCTTTCGTTTACTACAACCTTACGATAACCGTTGGCCCTTGGTATTAGACCCAACCTTGGTTTTCGTTTCTTATTCCGGTTCAATTTCGGACAATTGGGGTTATACGGCTACGCCGGGGCCTGATGGTCGGCTTTATTCTGGAGGTGTTGCCTTTGGAGCGGGTTTTCCGGTTACCCCAGGAGCCTTTCAAACCACGTTTCGTGGTGGCTCAGGAACAGGCTTGCGATTCGATGCGGCATTGTTGGCTTTTTCGCCCAATGGCGACAGCCTAATTTGGGCATCTTATCTCGGAGGTTCAGGCAATGAGCAACCGCACTCCATGGTGGTCAATTTTTCCGACAGTTCTCTTTATGTAATGGGCACCACCAATAGTCCCGATTTCCCGAAAACACCGCAGGGCTGGGATACCAGTTACAATGGAGGTAATGAGGTGTTTGTTGTTCGTTTTTCGGCTGATGGGGCTTTGTTGAATGCTACTTTTTTAGGTGGTTCTGGCGACGATGGTTATAACGAACCGCCTTCACTTACGCCCAACTACGGAGACTGGTACCGTGGCGAAATTATCCTCGACCATCAAGGAAATGTGGTGGTGGGTTCTTGTACCAAAAGCCCTGACTTTCCAAAAACTTCTGGAGGATTTTCAGCCGGCCCAAGGGCGGGCCAGGATGGTTTTGTTTCTGTATTTAGTCCACAACTCAACCAGTTGTTGACTTCCGTGGTGATTGGAGCTGAAGGGGAAGAAGCAGTTTTTAGCATAAAGCCGCTACCTCAGCCCTCAACTTCTTTGGCGTTAGGTATGGTAACAACTGGCAATCTGCCCATTGTTGGTCAAACGGTTTTTAGGCAAAAGCCGGGTTTTGTGGATGGTTATGTTGCCGTTTTATCCGGAGATGGTAAAAATCTACGCGCAAGTTCATGGTTTGGAAGTGCTTCCAACGACTGGGTGTTTTTTGTAGAATCTGGACCTGATGGCAGCATTTATCTGAATGGACAAACAACCGGCGATGTTCCACGAGCCGGCAATTGTTATCATGTTCCAAATTCAGGGCAATTCATTGCCTGTTTCGACAGCAGCCTGACCCAACTTCGTTGGAGTGGCAATTACGGCAGTGGACGTGATACCGTGGATATGGTTCCTACCGCTTTTCTGGTAGATGATTGCGGAAAAGTTTATATAAGTGGTTCTACCGGAAAAATATCTCTTCCCCAAATTATCGGACCAACCAATTTACCACTCACTGCCGACTCTATCATGGGCTCTGCCAATGGCTACGACTTCTATATGGCATGTTGGTCGGCTGGTTACGACAGCCTCCTTTATGCTACCTATTATGGCGGCCCCATAAGTCAGGAGCATGTGGATGGAGGAACCTCGAGATTTGATAAAAAAGGCGTGATTTACCAAAGTGTTTGTGCCGGCTGCGGCGGAAGAAGCGATTTTCCGGTGAGTTCTGGAACGGTAGTAAGTCCGGTAAATCGAGCACTTAATTGCAACAATGCTGTCATTAAACTGGCATTTGAGCAGTCCAATCCATTGATACCTGATTTTTCCTTTACAGGAAACCAGCCGCTTTGTCCTCCTTTTTTGCCACCAATTGCCAATGTTTCCACCACTTTACCTGGAACTTCGTGGTTATGGACTACTTCAGATGGACAGCAATCAACAGATAGCATTCCGGCTTTTATTTTTAGCCAACCGGGCAAATATTTCATCACTTTGCGTGCTACTAATCCCTTGAATTGTAATGTCTCAGCATCTGTTTCTAAGTCGCTGACCATCAATTCACCACCAGCTTCGTTTTTAACTTTATCGGATACATGTATTTGTAATGGAACGCCATTTTCGCTTGAAGTTCCGAGCCAGTACCCGGTTTTTCAGTGGGTGGGAACTTCTGGCAGTAACAATCGAAATTTGTCAATTTTGGCTTCTGGAACCTATATTTTACAAGTATCTGATAGCAATGGTTGCAGTGGAAAAGATTCCGTGACAGTACAGGTTTTGCGATGTCAGGGCGATGAATACAATGTTTTCACCCCCAATGAAGATGGGAAGAATGACGAGTTTCATCCACTTCCGGAGTTGAAAGCGGACAGTTATTTTGAAATACATAATCGTTGGGGACAACGGGTTTTCGAGACTACTTCTGTCCATTCCAGTTGGAATGGACGATATTTCAACACGGGAGCTTGGTTGGAGGAGGCGATATATTTTTATCGGATAAAAACCACCCTTTGTGGACAGCCTAAGGAATGGTACGGGCGTGTAATGTTGTTGCGATGAGGCATTAGCTGTAAAGTGCGCTCAACACGTTTACCTTTGCAACATGTATATTCACCGGGAAGGTCATTTGATTTTATTGACCGTAATTTTGGTTTTGGTAGTATTGAACCTGGTTCTGAACCATTTCTGGGGTCAGAATAAGGCATTCATGTACGTGGCTTACGTGGTTTCGGCAATCATTTTCCTCATGTTTGCTCAGTTTTTCCGTAATCCAACACGAAATACCGTCATTAATCCTAAGCATGTAATCGCGCCTGCCGATGGAAAAATCGTGATTATCGAGGAGGTAGAAGAGCCGGAATACTTCAAAGGAAGAAGACTTCAGGTTTCTATCTTCATGTCGCCAATCAACGTGCATGTTAACCGTAATCCGGTATCTGGAACCGTGAGTTATTTCAAATATCACCCGGGTGATTACCTGGTAGCTTGGCACCCCAAGTCTTCTACTTTGAACGAGCGTACCACAGTGGTGGTGAAGAATGAAGCCGGAACGGAAGTTTTGTTTCGCCAAATTGCGGGCGCACTGGCAAGGAGGATTCGCTGGTATGTAAAAGAAGGCGATCCGGTGAAACAAGGTGAAGAGTTCGGATTCATCAAGTTTGGCTCCCGCATCGACGTTTACCTTCCTCCTGGAACGCCGGTAGATGTTGCCATCGGACAGAAAGTTACCGGCGGAGAAACGGTTCTTGCGCATTTTAATTAATGAAGACCTTCTGGCGATTGCTCCAGTTTGCCAGACCGTTTGGGCTTTTTCTACCTCAATATGGTTTGCTTGCTACGCTTAGCGTGGTTTTCGGCATTCTGAATTTTACTTTACTCGTTCCGTTGCTCGATGTGTTGTTCAACACCGCCGAAGCTCCGGTAACTACTTCCTCTGCTTCGTTGTGGACTTTGGAGGGAATAAAATCTGCCTTCTACCAGTATTTCAATCAAATTTTACAAGAAGAAGGAAAGCTTGGCGCACTTCAGTTTGTATGCGTCGTTATTGTGATCTCCGTCATTCTCTCGAATACCTTTCGCTATTTCTCGGTTACGGTATTGAATTCTATGCGAACCCGTACGGTTCTGAACATGCGGAAATCATTGTATGAGAAAATAACCAGCCTTCATATAGGTTATTTCCACCAAAGGCAAAAAGGCGATATTCTCTCACTCTTTTCCAGTGACGTTTTAGAAATTGAAAACTCTATTGTAGGTTCCTTAACCGTATTGCTCAAAGAGTTGGTGATGCTGATAGGCTATTTTGTAGTGCTATTCTTCATTTCGGTCAAACTCACCCTTTTTACCCTGCTAGTATTTCCCATAGCGGGATTAATGGTTTCCATCATCAACAAGCGCATTAAACAGTATGCAGTGAATAGCCAAGAAGTTCTTGGCAGTATTTTAACCACCATAGAAGAAACCGTTTCCGGACTAAGGATTATTAAAGCGTTCAATGCGGAATCGTTCGTAAATGACCGATTTGAAGGGCAGAATAAACACTATCGCTTTTTGCTTAAGAAACTCTGGAATCGCCGCGATTTAGCTTCGCCACTTAGTGAAGTGCTTGGGGTGTTAATTGTAGTTTCGGTATTGCTGTATGGCGGTTCGCTGGTTATCCAATCGAATTCCGATTTAAAACCATCGGAGTTTATCACCTTTATTTTGATTTATACACAGGTGATGTCGCCGATAAAGAGTCTTGCCGGAACGGCCACCACCATTCAGCGAGGCGTTGCCTCGGGGGAACGTATTTTTCAGCTTATCGACAGTCATAACCCTATTTCAAGAAATGAAGAGGCGGTACCCTTTACGGTTTTCGAGAAGGAGATTGAGTTTAGAAATGTCAGTTTTTCGTATGGTGAAAGAAAGGTGCTGGATCAAGTCAGTTTTGTTTTGCCTAAAGGCAAAATGTTTGCCTTGGTAGGCCCTTCCGGTAGTGGAAAGTCCACTTTAGCGGATTTGTTACCACGCTTTATCGAGGTAGGAAGCGGTCAAATTTTGATTGATGGTCGAGATATTCGCGAAATGCGCCTTCATGATCTTCGATCGCTGCTGGGTATTGTTACTCAGGAAAGTATCCTGTTTAATGATACAGTTGAAGCCAACATCCGTTTCAATACAGAATCCAACATGGCACAGGTAGAAGAAGCTGCTCGAATTGCACACGCTACTGAGTTTATCGACAAGCTTCCGGAGCATATGCAAACCGTAATTGGAGATAGAGGAGGAAAACTAAGCGGCGGACAGCGGCAGCGTTTGAATATAGCACGAGCAGTACTTCGCAATCCGCCGGTGCTCATTTTGGATGAAGCTACTTCCGCCCTCGATACAGAATCTGAAAAATTGGTTCAAGAAGCTCTTACCGAGTTGATGGCGCACCGCACGTCGTTGGTTATTGCGCACCGCCTTAGTACCATCCAGCATGCTGATGAGATTCTGGTTTTGCAGGAAGGAAAAATCGTAGAGCGTGGCCGTCACGATGAGTTGAAAGCTATGGGTGGACTTTATGCCAGAATGATTGACATGCAAGGGTTTACGGCCTGATGATGCACCTGGTTTTAGTAGAGCGAAGCCGCCTTCCTGCTACTCAGTATGGCGGAACCGAGCGTGTAGTTTGGTGGCTGGCAAAAGGATTAAGCGAACTTGGTCATCAGGTTACGCTTCTGGCAGGAAAAGGTTCTGAATGTCCTTTCGCGACAGTTATTCCTTGGACAGAAGAAGTTCCAATGGATCAGCTTGTGCCTTCGTCAGCAGATCTGGTACATTTTCATTTTCCCTGGACAGGGGAGTTAAAAATTCCCTACCTGTTCACGGTACATGGAAACGGTCAAGCTGGAGAACAGTTTCCTGTAAACAGCATTTTCGTTTCAAAAAACCATGCTGAGCGTCATCATGCGCAAGCATTTGTTTACAATGGTCTAGACCCGGCAGATTATCCAAGCTTTCAGCATAGCCGCCCCACACCTTATATGCACTTTCTTGGCCATGCCGCATGGAAAGTAAAAAACTTGAAAGGGGCGATTCAAGTTGCTGGACTTGCCGGCCAAAAGTTGAAGGTTGGAGGTGGCAACCGGCTGAATCTAAATATGGGAATTCGCTTTTATCCTCAGTTGCATGTGCGTTTTTTGGGCATGGTTGGAGGCGAAAGCAAAGACCGCCTTCTGCGGGAATCCCGTGCAATGCTTTTCCCAGTTCGCTGGCATGAACCATTTGGATTGGCCATTACTGAAAGTATGTTGTACGGCAATCCGGTGTTTGGGACCCCCTATGGTTCGTTGAATGAGCTTGTAATCAACGAAGTTGGTGCTTTGGCAAATTCAGCGGAAGCACTGGCCAACGCAGCGAAAAATTGGGAATCGTACTCTCGAAAACGAATTTCAGAGTGGGTATTGGACCAGTTTACTTATCTGCATATGGCTCGAAAGTACGTGCATTATTATGAGCAAATCTTGTCAGGCCACACCATTCACACACGGGCACCTTATGCCAAAGAGGCGCAGTCGGTAATACTGCCGTGGTCACAAGATTAAAGGGCATCTTCGAAAGAGTCTTCCAGCGCATCAAAAAAAAGTTTGCTAAAAAAAGGGCTCTTACAGAGCATGCTGCTACGTCTGATTTTCAATTCGAATATTTTCTGATAGTAGTCGGCTACGGTGGGGTCATTGGTAGATAGAAAACCTAACCCGGGCATGGGCCAGAGTGTTTGCCCGCGACCATCGTTGAGCAAGCAGGCTACAGGCCTAGTTATTCCAAATTGGGTGAGATAAACCCAGCAACGTTCTTCGGGGTTTTCAGCTATTTTTCTTAGAGAATGAATCACCTCACGCATTTGTTGTTTCATTAGCAAGGCACCTGACGGATCTCTCCTTTGATGACGCTTTAGCGCATTCATAACCAACTGAATGCTTTCAATACATTCGGTTTTATCCAAAATCAAGTGTGTTTTACCTGTATTGAACCAAGTATTCATGGCTACATGGCCTTTTTTTAACCAAGAGTCAGCATTTCTAATTTCTTCGGTCCTAAAGCGTGTTTCCCCTAACATCAGGTGATAGCGGAACGCAGCAAGTTCGGGGAATCCGAAATAGAGCAAGTTGGGAATTCCGGTAGTTTCCATGTACCCGTAAGGCCTACTGCTCTTCGACCAAAGACCTAGACTATCGTCTAAAACAGACCAGTAGTCATCAAGAGAAAGTGGGGAGAAATGGCTGTTGGCAAATAATCGGTAACGAGCGTGATGGGCGCCGTCAGGTCCGGGTAAGATGAGGCGTTCTAATTGCATGGCTTCATGAAAGAAGAGCGCCACATCACCCCGAATTTTGCGGTATGCGGTTTTTTCAGAAATGTTGAGGGTACTCGCAACAACCGGTGCCAATCGAATTCTGGAGCCAAGATTATCCTGAAGCCTCCGGAAAAACATTTCTTGCTCTCCGGTATCAGGCCCTTTTTCGTTTCTGTTTCGCATAAGATTTACGATTCCTGGGAAAGGATATCTCCTTTTCCTTCTAAATGGTTAAGCTGATACTTCTTAGGAGTCATGTTGAATTCTTCCCGAAAACACTTTCCGAAGTAAGCAGGATTAGAAAATCCAGATAAAAAGCTTACTTCTGAAACATTGTGGGCATTTGCACGAAGCAGGGAAGTAGCATAAAGCAATCGGTAACGTCTTAAGTATGCCACAGGGGTTAATCCGGTAAGTTTTTTCATCCTTCTTTCAAACTGAGCATGGGTTACCTTCATGTGCTGAGCAATTTCTTCAATCTTAAGCTCAATATTGCTTACATGGGTGAGTATGAAACTATCGAGATTTTCTAACCAAGGATCTTTAAACGGATTTTCTTTATTAAAGCTAAAGGAATCACGGCTTACCAGATTATTAACAAGGTTGCGACGCCCATCGAGAATGTTGCGGATTCTGGCGAGGAATTCTCGGGCTTTAATGGGCTTGGTATAATAATGATCAGCACCGGTTTCCCAGCCTTTGATCATGTCGTTTTCTTCGTTTAGTGCAGTAAGAATGATTACCGGAATGGTAGCAGTTTTACTATGTCCTTTCACTCTTCTAGCTACTTCATAGCCGTTCATTCTGGGCATCATCAAATCAGTAACAATGAGATCAGGGAGGTTAAGAAAAGCTTTTTCAACGCCTTCTTCTCCGTCGCTAGCTTGAATTACTTGATAATCTTCCCGGAGAATGTCGGCTAGAAGTTCTCGAAGTTGGTTGTTATCCTCTATGAGGAGGATGCAGGCTTTAGATTTATCCATGGGTTCGGGTTTATTTTAAGAGGGGGAAATTGAGGTGAAAAGTTGTGCCTTTGTCGAGTTGGGACTCTAATTGGATTTGACCTTTTTGCATGTCAACAAATTCTTTGACAATGTTGAGGCCTAATCCGGTTCCAGGAATTCCGCTGGTATTATGACCTCTAAAGAATTTGCTAAAAAGCATGGGCTGGTCTTCTAAGGGAATACCGATTCCTTGGTCGGAAACGGTGAGTTTAAGTGCTCTTCCAAAATGTAACATCAAAGCAACATCACCTTTTTGAGAGTATTTAAACGCATTTGAAATCAGGTTGATGAGAACATGTTCCATTAGACGAACATCGCCAGAAATTGCGCGCTCTTTGCCAGAGATCTTTAATCTTACTTCGCGTCCGTCCTTTCTTTCAATAAAATGTTGTTGAATAACCTGTTTCACTATTTGGCTCATCATAATGGGCTGAGGGTGAAAGGCTATTTTCTGGGCATCAATTTTATCGGCGGTAAGGATGTTGCTGATGAGCTGGGTAAGACGGTCAATTTCTGATTCTATGATGCTCAATGGCCGTTGAACATTGTCGCGAATTTCTTGAGAAGCCTGTCGTTCAAGTCGCATACGTATGAGGTCAACGCTATTCATTATGGTAGCAAGAGGCGTTCTAAATTCATGAGATGCCGTACTGATGAACCTGGTTTTCATCTCATTCAATTGAATCTGTTGTTCAAGCGATTTGCTCAAAGATTCTTCAGCCTGTTTACGAACAGTGATGTCGATGCCATAGCCAATCATTCTTTCAACCTCTCCCATGATATTCATGATGGGCTTGAATCGTCTTAAGAAGGTGCGACTTGATCCGTCAGATTGTTTGAATGTTTCCTCAAACTCTACGATATCTTTCTTTTCAATGGCTTGGTTGAAAAACGCTCTTCTACTATGGGCCAGGATGAGGGGTTTGTTGAAATAAGCACAATAGTCAAAGTCATTACGATTTTTGAGCCATTCCCGAATAGCCGCACTTCCCACTGCATGGTGATTAAGAAAGAGATACTTGTGTTCCGGACTAAACACGGCAACGTCTGCCGGCATACTGTTTAGGATGCTTTCGTAGAAGTCTTTGGTAGCAAAAACCTCTTTTTCAATTTCCTTAAACTTGTCTATGTTTTCAAGCGTCCCCGATATTTTCAATGGCTGCCCATCTTGCTTTACAGAGGTTGCATTAAGTCGAACCCAGCTAAAGGGTTTCTGCTGGTGAATTAAGCGAAATTCGAGATTGAGTTTTTCAATGTCCCCGAAAATCAAATCTTCGAGTTTTGCCCTAAAACGTTCTCTATCTAAATAACTAACGTATCTAATGAGCCGTTCAAACCTCACTTGCTCTGCACTAATCCCGGTGAGGGCCTCCCACGTTTTATTAACGAACTGAATAACACCTCGTTCATCTAGCAGGAAAAGACAAATCCCTGAACGGTTGACGAGCAGTTCGTAGATGCTTGGATCTACGTCTATGAGGTTTTTATTGGAGTGGGGCATCCGATTTGGTACTACAAATGTTGTGTAATCAAGATTCATCTAAAAGAGGCTTTCGGCTTTACAACTAAAACCAAAGACCTATTCCATAACTTTTTCTATAAGTGCAATCTGCCGAAAAAGAGAGAACTCTTGGTGTTATTCTTAAGTCTGATGACAGCCGCATCATATGAAAAAGTGACAAAAAAAATATTTAAGAAAATGTCGGTTTTTTTTCGCGCAACCAACCAAACTGTTCTATAAAAGAGGGAAAAAGACCGCTTTTCCTGCCAGTGCCTATCAGATTTTAATCTCTAATTCGGGCTGCGTTGGTCTTTCTTTCAGCTAATGTTGATGGATTGTGGATAAATTATGACCGTCTTTTAGTCAGATTCAAGACATTATTCGGCTAATTCGGCTGTGTTTGGAAGATAACCTTGTAGATTTGGATCCATAAACACTCCTGGACATGATTCTGAATGGCGCAGCCAACACCGCTCAAATCCTTAACAGCACCAGTACCCAACAATTGCTGGACGATTTGCTGAACACTGGCAAAATCAGTCCTGATGTCTATATTCAGCTTCAGGTCTGTATTGCTAATGATAAACTTGCTCATCTTGAGCAACATCTTGATTTGCTTAACAAAAAAGCAATTCTTACGTGGGAAACCATGGAAGACAACTTCCGTTCTTTCGAAACAGAAGTTACTCCGGATATCGCTATGGCTCACGCCCGCGGTATTGTTAAGCTTAAGATTGTTTAAGCAAGCGTTACCCACAACAAAAAAGCCGTCGGTTTCAAACTGACGGCTTTTTTGTTGTGCCTAGCCAAGTACGGTGGCTGCATTAGCCGATGATTTCCATATAAGCTTGCTGACGTAAGCTTGCACACGCCTTATACCGGCTGTCGTGCGTGTCTTCGAAAAGCGCATCCAAGGTTGCCACAATCTCCTTCGCCCCAATCACCTTCGTCCATTCAAATGGTCCTTTCGGATAGTTAGTGCCCAGCTTCATGCCAGTATCAATGTCTGAAACGCCAGCGGTGCCTTCCTGCAAGGTAAACCAAGCTTCGTTTATCACCATCATCAAGATTCTGGCGCTTACCAGCCCAACTCGGTCCTCTGTAAACTTGGGCTCTACCGCCAACACAGAAGCCAGCATTTCAGCAGCTTGCCGCCGGTCTGTAAATGGATTGCTTAATTCTAATAATCCACGTTCCGCAAAGCCCGGAAGCACATTTAACCCTATAACCAAAGTTTCTGGTTTGGGAAGGCCTTGTTGGGCAAGACAACGGCTAACACCAGAATTAAGCGCGTGTAACATCAGGATAGCAGGGGGCGTTTTTAAGTAAGTAGCTAATCTTTCGGTGTTTAAATCAAAAGTGGTATCCAAAACAGCGTTAAAAGAGAAAAAATCAGCAGGGATTGAATCAGAATATTCGATCGAAACATCGTTGTGAAACAAAGAAGATAGAGCAGCAGCGGGCGCTCTTTGGCCTATGATGAGTACGCGTTTCATATAATTGAGGCTCAAAAATGTCTAATTTTACGCTATCCACATGAAAGAAATCATTTTTAATCAAGCTGCTCCTGATCCTATCGGCCCATATAGTCAGGCGGTGCGTTTTGGCCATATGGTTTTCACCTCGGGTCAGGTTGCCCTCGATGCAGCCACTGGAACGATGTTGCAAAACAACCTACAGGAAGAAGCTCATCAAGTAATGAAGAATCTTCAGCTTGTACTTCAAGCCTCAGGTGCTGAGTTTAAGCACGTAGTAAAAACAACCATCTTCTTAACGGATATGGCTTTTTTTTCTGAGGTAAATGAAGTTTACGGCAGCTATTTTCCAGAAGGGACATTCCCTGCCAGAGAAACCGTGCAGGTTTCGGCACTTCCTAGGCAGGCACGAGTTGAAATCTCCATGATCGCTTGCTTGCCACAATAACTTGCCGTTTGCGTGATACAAGAATGGTGGGAGTTTTTTAAAGAACTCATCAATCCACAAAGCATTATCCACTATGGCGGATTAGGC